>DATGSB010000130.1:0-4844 GCA_035303045.1 Actinomycetaceae bacterium
TTTCTAGCGGTGGGACGTGCGGCGGGCGACGTAGTTGCCGACGCTTTGGAGGATCTGGACGAGGAGCACGAGGAGCACGACGACGACGAGCATGTACTCGAGGCTGTAGCGCTGGTAGCCGTAGCGGAACGCCACGTCCCCGAGGCCGCCGCCGCCCACGGCCCCGACCATCGCGGAGTAGCCGATGAGGCCGACGACGGTGGTGGACAATCCCAGCGTGAGTGCCGGCACGGCCTCGGCGAGGAGGACCTTGAACAGGATGGTGCGCTTGGTCGCGCCGAGGGACACGGCAGCGTCGATCACTCCGCGAGGCACCTCCCGCACCGCGATCTCGACGAGGCGGGCGAAGAACGGGATGCCGGCGATGGTGAGCGGAACGATCGAGGCGGTGGCTCCGATGAACGTGCCGACGAGCAACCTGGTGAAGGGGATGAGCAGAATCATCAGGATGATGAACGGGATCGAGCGCCCGATGTTCACCACGACGTCGAGCACCCGGTTGACCGCCTTGCCCAAGGCGCGCGAGCCGAAGGGCTTGGCGTAGAGCCCGCCCTCCTCGGTGGTGACGAGCAGGACGCCGATCGCGGTACCGATGACGACGGTGAAGATCAGCGCCACGAACACCATGTAGAGGGTGTCCCAGGTGGCCTCGATGACGACGTCGAACAGCTTCGCCCAGAAGTCGGGGTCGTTGCGGTCGATCACCGGACCACCTCCACGAAAAGTCCCTGCTCGCGCAGGTAGGTGATGGCGCGCTCGACCTGTTCACCGGTGCCGGGAATCTGCAGGCGGGTGCGGCCGGTCTGGGTGCCGCCGTGGATAGTCTCGATCGCCGCGCCGAGGATCGCGACGTCCAGCTGCTGGTCGCGGGCGAGCTTGGCGATGACCGGCTCGGAGGAGGTCTGCTTGGTGAAGGTGATGTCGATGATGCGGCTGTCGCTCTCGGGTGGGAGCTCGCCGAGCTCGAAGAGCGCCGATGCCAGGCGGGAGCCGGGCGTGGTGATGAGCTGCTCCATTGCGCCGTCCTCGATGATGCGGCCGTTCTCCATCAGCGCGGCGGAGTCGCAGATGCGCTTGATGACGTCCATCTCGTGGGTGATGAGCAGGACCGTGAGGCCGAGCTCGCGAGACAGGCGGCGGATGAGATCGAGGACCGAGCGGGTGGTTTCGGGGTCGAGTGCCGAGGTGGCCTCGTCGGAGAGCAGGACGCGGGGGTTGTCTGCGAGCGCCCGGGCGATGCCGACTCGCTGCTTCTGCCCGCCGGACAGCTCGGAGGGGTAGGCGCCGGACCGTTCGGACAGGCCGACGAGCTCGAGGATCTCCTGGGCTCGAGTGCGGCGCTCGGCGCGACCCGTGCCGGCGATCTCCAGGGCGAGCTCGACGTTGCCCAGGGCGGTGCGGGAGGAGAGCAGGTTGAAGTGCTGGAAGATCATCCCGGCTCGACGGCGGGCCTCGCGTAGCGCTGTGCCGCGGAGGTCGGTGATGGTGGCGCCGTCGACGGTGATCGTTCCGGTGTCGGGCTGCTCGAGCGCGTTGACGGTGCGGATGAGCGTCGACTTGCCGGCGCCGGACTGGCCGACGATCCCGAAGATCTCCCCCGGCTCGACGTGCAGGGTGACGTTGTCGAGCGCGCGGACCTCTCCGCCGGGGGTGCGGAAGGTCTTGGACACATCCACGAGATCGATCAACTGAGCCTCCAGGTGGGGTGAGCGCGCGTCGGCGCCGCCAGCCCGCGCACGGGCCGAGGCCAGCCTGCGGGCGCGGGCGGGGCTAGTCCAACAGCAGAGATGAGTATCTCATACGGTGGACTAGGGTCCGCGTCACTCTCGATGCCCCCGCCCAGCCCGGAGCTCCGAAGCGTCCAGGACCGCGGCCGGGTCGCGCCGTTTACCGCGCGTCGGGAACTGCCGAGAGGCGCCCGTCGACCATCTCGACCACCCGGTCGCAGTGGGCGAGGACGTCGTTGTCGTGGGTGACCATGACGGCGGCAATTCCTCGCTCGTGACAGCGCGCGGCGAGCAGCTCGACGATCTCGTGGCTGCGCTTACGGTCGAGCGCCGCCGTCGGCTCGTCGACGAGCAGCAGCCCGGGGTCGTTGACCAGCGCGCGTGCGATCCCCACCCGCTGGCGCTCACCACCGGACATCTCACCGGGACGGTGGTCGGCTCGGTGGCTGATCCCCACGGCGTCGAGGAGCGGCGCCGGGTCGAAGCGGCGCGCGCCCCGGCGCCCGGCGATGCGGAAGGCGAGCCGAAGCTGGTCCGCCGCGGTCAGGGCAGGCACGAGGTTGCCGGACTGGAAGACGAAACCGAGGCGTCGCCGTCTAAAGGCGGCAAGCGCCCCCTGTCCGCGCTCGCGCAGCGCAGCCAGGTCCTCACCGAGTACGCGCACGTGCCCTGAGGTCGGCGCGGCGAGCGCCCCGGCGACGGCGAGCAGGGACGACTTGCCGGCACCGGAAGGGCCGACGACGGCGACGAACTCACCGGCGGCGACGTCGAGGCTGACAGTGTCCATCGCGCGGACCTTGCCTGCGCCGTCGCCAACCTCGAGCGTGACGTCGCGCATGTGGAGCCCAGCAGCCGCTGGGTCGCCGTCGGGCACGTTCTGCTGGGCGCTTTCGGTGGCACTCATCGGGCGCCTCCCAGCGCGGTGATCGGTTCGATACGGGTGACGCGCAGGACGGCGACAGCAGCGCCGAGCAGTCCGAGCAGGATCGTCGCGGCAGAAGCCGTTGCGATCGCGGGCGCCTCCAGGGCGAAGGGCATGCCCTCGGGCATGAGGGCGCCCAACCCGACTCCGATGCCGACGCCCACCGCGGTGAACGTGACGAGCAGAATTGCCGCTTGGGCCAGGCCGTCGCGCAACAGGTACCCGGCTGAGGCGCCCATGGCGCGGAGGACGGCCAGCTCGTGGCTGCGCTGGATGGTCCACACGGTGAAGAAGGCGCCGACGACGAGGGCGCCGATGGCGTAGAGGAACCACTGGATCATCTGCAGGGTGAGCGTCTCGGCCTGGTAGCCCGGGGAGGCATTGAAGGACTCCTCGAGGGTCATCGTCGTCGTGTCGGCGGCGGCGTCACCGGAAGCGAAGGCGGCGGAATCCCCGGCGGCGAGCGCGGAACCGTCCTCGCCCCGCAGGCCGATGACGGAGAACTCCGCGAAGTCGAGAGCGGCGACCTGGTCCGCGGTCGGGGCTGCGCCCTCGGGGGCCTGCCCGGCGGCGATGAGCTGCCAGGTACCGAGGGGCAGGTAGGCGATGTCCACGTGACCGAAGGTCGCCTGGCCGTCGACGAACCCGACGACCTCCAGCTCGGTGTCGATGCGGTCGAGGGTGACGATGGTGCCGAGCTCGAGCCCTTCGGCAGTGCCGGAAACGACAATGCCGGCCTGCTCACCGACGCCGGCCCCCTCGCCCACCGTCGGCGCCAGGAACGAGTCGGGTTCCACGCCGAAGAGCGTGAGGTCGACCTGCTCGCCGGTATCGGTCACCGCGTTGACGATGGAGGCTCCCATGGGCGATGCCTCGGCGACGTCAGGCTGGCTACGCCATGCCGCCAACTGGGTCTCGTCGACGACGGAGCGGGAGAACGCGTTGTCCTGCTTCGTTCCGGAGTCGAAGGCGAAGGCGGTGGAGGGCGGCAGCGCCTTGAGACCGGAGACGCCGTCATTCACCAAGCCCGCGGAGAGGCCGGAGAGCAGCACCATGAGGATCGCGATGAGAGCGATCACCAAGCCCATGAGGCTGAACCTGCCCCGGGCGAACGCGAGTTCGCGCAGTGCGAGGAACATGAGAGTCCTTCGGAAGTCGTCGGTGCCACCAGCTCTGTGGACGCACTGCCCAAGGATGCCGACACCGTGTCGGGAAGATATCGACATCATGTCAGAATCTTCTGCCGGAGGGGAAATCGTCGGGGCGTGAGCTCGGTCCACATGGTTGGCCCCTGACCTTCGGACGGGGCCGGCGCAGGGTGCGACCTTCGCCTTGCGGCCCACGTATCCACAGCCTGCGCAGAAGGGGGCTGACAACGGGCGCAGGGGACTCTAGGTTTACCTGCATCGTGTTCGACCACATGGGGGAGGCGCGACACGTGACGCAGCACAGCGAGGTGCCTGAACCAGCGGTGGGCGCAAGCACGCGCCGACTGAGCTGGCGGATGCTCGGGCTCATCGTGGCCGGACTGCTGCTCGTGGCCTGTACGACCGATAGCGAGCCGACTCCTTTGGACCCGACTCCCGCGCCGACCGCAGCGCCGGCCACACCCACTGAGGAGCCATCCTCCCCCGAGCCGACCAGCGAGCCCGGTCCTGGTCCCACCCCATGGCCGGAGCCCACCAAGCCGGCGGCCATGGACCGTGACGACATCGAGGGTGCGATAGCAGCGGCCGAGTACTTTCTGGCGTTATATCCCTATGTCTATGCGACGGGCGACCTCGACGCGTGGCGGGAGATGTCGCACCCGGAGTGCGTGTTCTGCCAGAGCACCGTGGACAACGTCACGCAGATCTACGCTGACGGAGGTTACGCCCTCGGCAGTGAGTTCACCGTCGAGGACGTTGGGGCGTCCCCTCCGGACGACGAGTACGCGCACTACCGAATCGGCATCTACGGTTCCGAAGCCCCGGGTGCGGTCTACTCCACAGACGGCAAAGTGATCTCGCGCACCGACGGGGGCACCGGCGCCTACCATTTCGGCGTCCTGAGGGCGGACCAGTCTTGGCAGATAAGGGGCGTATTTGGGGAGGACGAAGAGAAATGATCGCATCGCTGGTTGCGCTCACGATCTCGATATCGGTCGCGGGTGCCGCCATCCCGACAAACCTGCCCGATCACGCGGGCTCGCTCCG
>DATGSB010000131.1:0-2774 GCA_035303045.1 Actinomycetaceae bacterium
GCCACGCCTCTTTACCGTCGTGTGGGTTGTGCTGCTAAGCGCGTTCCTCTGGTCGGCAGCGAGCCGATCGATCGCACGGGTACACGCCCGGCGAAAGGTGGCCGACCTCGACCTGCGAACACTGGCCGCACCCGCCCTCGCCCTTCCCGCGGAGGCCTCACTCGACGCTGCCCCGAGCGGCCGGGACCACGTCGTCCTGCTCAACTCCGCTGGCGAGCCGGTGATGATCGTCGACCCCGACGCGCGGGCCGCGGTGCCGCCGCAGGCCCGCGCCACCACCCCGCTCGGCGCGGTGGCGGTGGCGATCCCCACCGAAGCGGTGATCACGGAGCTGCACGGCGCCGATGGCGTCGCGGCGGCCGCCCACGCCGCCCGGTTCACCCCCACGATCGTCCTGCGCGAGCATGGCCGGATCATCGGAGTGCTGAGCGTCAACCGACTCGAGCAGGCCCTCGCCGGGCGAAGCCGGTCCCGAGGCCGAGGAGCCGGGCCGCGCGCGTAGAGTGAGTTCCCGTGACCACCCCTGACAGATCCGGCCCAACCGGCCGCCGAGGCCCGCTGCGCCAGGGCGAGCGCGTCCAGCTCAGCGACCCCCGCGGGCGACTGCACACCATCACGCTAGATCCCGAGGCAACCTTCCAAACCCACCGTGGCTACATCCGCCACAGCGACCTCATCGGGGGAAGCGAAGGAAGCGTCGTGCGCACGAGCGGCGGTGTGGAGTATCTCGCGTTGCGGCCGTTGCTGGCCGACCACGTGATGTCCATGCCACGGGGGGCCGCCGTCGTCTACCCCAAGGACGCCGCGCAGATCGTCGCGTGGGCCGATATCTTTCCCGGCGCGCGCGTGGTGGAGGCCGGGGTGGGCTCCGGCGCCCTGAGCATGTTCCTCCTCGAGGCCATCGGCGCCGAGGGCACGCTGCTCTCCGTCGAGCGCCGCGCGGATTTCGCCGAGATCGCCCAGGCCAACGCCCGCACGTGGTTCGGCCACGACCACCCGGCGTGGCGCGTTGCGATCGGCGACCTCGCCGAGGTGCTGCCGCGTGAGGTTGCCCCCGCGAGCATCGACCGCGTCGTGCTGGACATGCTCGCACCGTGGGAGAACATCCAGGCGGCCGCGCGGGCTCTCGTCCCCGGCGGTGTCTTGATCGCCTATGTCGCCACCACTACCCAGCTGTCGCGCATGGCCGAGGACCTCAAGGACTCTGAGCTCTTCACTGAGCCGCGGGCGTGGGAGACAATGGTTCGTGGCTGGCACCTCGAGGGATTGGCGGTACGCCCCGACCACCGCATGGTGGGCCACACCGGCTTTCTCATCACCGCCCGGCGAATGGCCGACGGCGTGGTTCCCCCGCTGCGGCGTCGCCGCCCGTCCAAGGGGGCGCAGGCGCCGGCGCCCGAGATCCCCGACGACCAGTGGGACGCCGACCTCGGAGCGCCCGAGGTCTCGGCGAAGAAGCTTCGGCGGTTGCGCCGCGACCAGCAGCGCGCGGAGGGCTTACGCGAGGCGAGATCGCCCGGTGTCGACAGTGCCGAGGCCGTGGGGAGCGAGGCCGAGGGGAGCGGGGCCCAGGACGCCGAGCGCGAGGGTTAGGCCGGCCGGAACTCGTTGTCATCCGCCCGGTGACATACCGTGGCAGCAGTGTGAAAGGGGGCCGAGATGGCCGAGGCCGGGATGGACGCTTTCCACCGGGCGCAGGAGCTGGAGAAGCAGGCGATGAGCCTCGCCACGAAGAACGACCGGCTCACGACCGCGCTCAACGCTGCCCGCGAGCAACTCCAGGTGCTGCAGGAACAGCTTGCCGAGATGACGCGACCGCCGTCGACCTACGCCCACGTTCTCGGCATCGACATCGAGGCACGGGAGGCCGACGTGTTGGCCTCGGGCCGAAAACTGCGGGTCGCAGTCGCGCCGTCGGTGCCGTTGGGAGCGTTGCGGGTCGGTCAAGAAGTGCGGCTCAACGAGACGATGGTGCTCATCAAGGCGGCCGGCTACACCGATGCCGGGGAGCTCGTGGCGGTCAAGGAGGTCCTCGACGACGCTCGGCTCCTCGCCGTGGGGCGCTCGGATGATGAATTCATCCTGCGGATGAGCGGCCAACTAGCCGCCGCGGGCGTGCGTATCGGGGACACGGTCACGGCCGATCTGCGTCATGGGTTCGCGATCGAGCGCATCGAGCGCACCGAGGTCACCGAGTTGCTGCTGGAAGAGACCCCCGACGTCGACTATCACGACATCGGCGGCTTGAGCCCGCAGATCGAACAGATCCGCGACGCCGTGGAGATGCCGTTCACCTACCCCGAGCTCTACCGCGAGCACGGCCTCAAACCGCCCAAGGGGGTCCTGCTGTACGGGCCGCCCGGCTGCGGGAAGACGCTCATCGCCAAGGCGGTCGCCAATTCGCTGGCGATCTCCGCCGCCCGGCGCGCCGGCGGCCCAACGCAACCCGCGACCGCCCCGCGCTCCTACTTCCTCAACATCAAGGGCCCCGAGCTCCTCAACAAGTTCGTCGGCGAAACCGAGCGACAGATCCGCACCGTTTTCGCCCGCGCCCGCGAGAAGGCCACCTCGGGCGTCCCGGTCATCGTGTTCTTCGATGAGATGGAATCGCTGTTCCGCACCCGGGGCTCCGGAGTCTCCAGCGACGTCGAAACCACCGTCGTGCCGCAACTGCTCAGCGAGATCGATGGCGTGGAGAAGCTGGAGAACGTCATCATCATCGGCGCCTCCAACCGGGAGGACATGATCGACCCGGCGATCCTGCGCCCCGGCCG
>DATGSB010000132.1:0-4131 GCA_035303045.1 Actinomycetaceae bacterium
GAGACCGAGGACACGACGATCGCCGACCTGTCCGTCGCGGTCAACGCCGGGCAGATCAAGACCGGTGCGCCCGTGCGGGGCGAGCGGGTCGCCAAGTACAACCAGCTGCTACGCATCGAAGAGGAACTCGAGGAGGGCGGCAGCTACGCCGGCCGCCAGGCCTTCTGGCGCGCAGCTTTCTGAACGGGTGACCCGGATGCACGCCGCGCCTCCACGACGTGCCGGTGCTCCTAAGGGACGATTGACGCCATGAGCCCGTCGCGTCCCTCCCGCCCACGCAGCGCGGGCGGGACGCGGCGCAGCCCCGGCGCCCCCCGCCCCGGCCCGCACTCGGGCCGCGGCGCGGGCAAGGCGAACCGGCCGATGCGCAGCGGCTCGAGCACCCGCGGCCGCGCAGCCCGCGAGGGCGGCGAGGCGGCGCCACCGCGGCCGACGCTCACCCTGCGCAGCGTCGGGCTGTTCATCGTCATCCTCGTGGCATTCATCGTGCTCGCCCCCACCCTGCGTCACGCGGTGGAGCAGCAGGAGCAGCTGCGCCGAGTCACCGCCGAGGTCGCCGCCGCCCAGCAGCGCACCGCGGAGCTCGAGGAAGAACTCGCCCGCTGGCAGGACGACGACTTCGTCAAGGCCCAGGCCCGCGACCGGTTGGGCTTCGTCATGCCCGGGGAACGCACCTACCGGGTCATCGACCCACACACGATCGTGGGTGAGGACGCCCAGGATGACGACGGCAATGACGGCGCGCTGCCCGAGGTCGACTCCGCCCCGTGGTACCTGCGCGTGTGGGATTCGGTGGACGTGGCGGGGCACGCCGCCGAGGAGGACGAGGCCGCAGACCCTGCGGGGTAGCCGGCCGGCCGCATACCGCCTGGAGCGGTTAGGCGGTGTCGGTGCGGCGGTGCACAATCATCGGGTGGATCACGACGCCCCCGACTCCCGCTCGCCCGCCGAGCCACGGACCTCGCCTCACGCCCGGGAGCACCGGGTGACGACCAACGACCGCCGCGTCGTCGCGCAGCAGCTCGGCCGCCCCCCGCGCGGCATGGTCGCCATCGCCGCACGGTGCGTCTGCGGCCAACCGCTCGTCGTCCGCACCGCCCCCCGGCTGGAGGACGGCACGCCGTTCCCCACCACCTACTACCTCACCCACCCCGCGGCGGTGAAGGCGGTCTCCACGCTGGAGGCCAGCGGCGTCATGGCCGAGATGAGCCGGCGCCTACAGACCGACGAGGAGCTGGCGGCCGCCCACCGGCGGGCGCACGAGGACTACCTCCGGCGCCGCGCCGAACTCGGCACGGTCCCGGAGATCGCCGGGGTGTCCGCCGGCGGCATGCCGACGCGCGTCAAGTGCCTCCACGTCCTCGTCGCCCACTCCCTGGCGGCCGGGGCCGGCGTTAACCCGCTCGGCGACGAAGCGCTGGAGCTCATCGCCGAGCAGTGGCGGCCCGAGGTGTGCGCCTGCGAACCGCTGGTCGAGCCGTGAGGCGGGTCGGGGCGATCGACTGCGGCACCAACTCGGTACGCCTCCTCATCGCCGAGGCCGCCGGCCGCGGGCAGCTGCGTGAGATCCACCGCGAGATGCGGATCGTGCGGCTGGGCCAGGGGGTGGATCGCACCGGGCGCATCGACCCAGTCGCCCTCGCGCGCACCTTTGACGTCGTCTCCCAGTACGCGGCCACCTGCCGGGAGGCCGGGGTCGAGCAGGTGCGGATGGTCGCGACGTCAGCGACCCGCGACGCCGCCAACCGCGCCGACTTCATCGCCGGCATCGAACGGATACTGGGCAGCGCGCCCGACATCATCAGCGGTGACGACGAGGCAGCCTTGAGTTTCACCGGAGCCGCCACCGCCGTCGCCGGCGAACCTCGGCCCTTGCTCGTCGTCGATATCGGCGGCGGCTCGACCGAGCTGGTCACGGGCGCGGCCACCCCCACCGCCGCGGCATCGCTCGACATCGGGTCCGTAAGGCTCACCGAGCGCCACTTCACGGCAGATCCGCCCACACCCGCCCAGATCACCGCCGCGAGCGCCGACATCGACGCGGCGCTGGACGCCGCCGCCGGCCAGCTCACCCTTGGCTGCACGCGCACGGTCGTCGGGGTCGCCGGGTCGATCACCACCGTCACCGCTCACGCCCTGGGCCTGGCGAGCTACGACCGCGACGCCGTCAACGGCGCCGAGCTCCCGGCGGAGTCGATCCATGCGTCGTGCGCCGCGCTGCTCGCCGCGCCCCGCGCGGCGCGGGAGGCCATGGGGTTCTTGCATCCCGGCCGTATCGACGTCATCGCGGCCGGCGCTCTCATCTGGTCGCGGATCCTCACGCGGGTGGCACAGGCGATGGCCGGGGCCGGGAGGCCGCTGGGGGGAGTGTTCACCAGCGAACACGACATCCTCGACGGCCTCGCTCTCAGCCTGCTCACCACGCACCCGGATCCGGCATCATGAGGGCGTGACAGGCAACGCCGCGGGGCCGGAGTTCCCGCTCGACAAGGCGACCGCGACTACCCGAGTGGCCCGCAGCGCCGGGGGAGTGCGCCGCCTGGCCGCCGGGTCGCGCACCCTGGACGACCTCGACGCGCGTTCCAGCGTGTGCCGCGCCTGCCCCCGCCTCGTCGACTGGCGGGAAGAGGTCGCCCGCGTCAAACGGCGCGCGTTCGCCGACGAAACGTACTGGGGGCGCCCCGCCCCCGGCTTCGGTGACCCGCACGGCCACCTCCTCATCGTCGGCCTCGCGCCGGCCGCCCACGGGGCGAACCGCACCGGGCGCGTGTTCACCGGCGACCGATCCGGCGACTGGATCATCGCCGCGCTGCATCGCGCGGGATACGCGAACCAACCGATATCGGTGGCCGCGGACGACGGCCTGGAACTCCACGGGGCTCGCATCGTCGCCGCCGTGCGATGCGCGCCGCCCGACAACGCGCCCACGCCCGAGGAGCGGGCCACGTGCGCGGGCTGGCTCGAACGTGAGATCACCCTCATGAGCCCCACGACCTCCGTCGTCCTGGCATTGGGCGGAATCGCGTGGACGGCGAGCCTGCGGGCGCTTGCGGCCCTCGGCTGGCGGGTGCCGCGGCCTCGGCCGGCCTTCGGGCATGGCGCCGAAGCGCGCATCGGGCACCCGCAGGGACGAGACGTCCTGTTGCTGGGCAGCTACCACGTCTCCCAGCAGAACACCTTCACCGGCCGGCTGACGACCGAGATGCTCGACGACGTGCTGCGCCGCGCCCGACAATGGGATTCGTATTCGCCAGCGCCGCGAGATGGGGCAGGATAGTGGCCGCTGCAGGGCCCCCATAGCCCAATCGGGAGAGGCAGCCGACTTAAAATCGGTTCAGTGCGGGTTCGAGTCCCGCTGGGGGCACCAAATACCACTCGAAATGCTCTACCGGACTATTCCTGCGAAAGCTCGCTTCCGGTCGCGGCGGCGTCCATGCTGTGACAAAGTCAAGGGGCACGAGGACACCCAACGGGAGTTCGACGACAACAGGAAAGTCTTAGGGAGGGTGTTATGAACGCAGTAATCAAAGTAGCTCTAGCGTTGACGATCATCGGCGGAATCAATTGGGGCCTGGTCGGCGCCTTCGAATTCAACCTCGTGGATGCCATTTTCGGTGAGGGCTCCGCGGCGTCGCGGGTCGTTTATGTCATCGTCGGTATCTCCGCGCTGATATCCATCGCCGCATTGTTCGCCCCGGCTGACCGCGACCGCCTCGGCACCCGGCCCTGACGAGAGCTTGGGCACTCGGCGCGCACCCCCTCGACGCGACGCGGCGCGGATTGCCCACCGCAGTGTGCCCCCGGCCCCTCCAGGCGCCGGGGGCACACTGTTGTCGCGCCGGGCATGGTTGCTCCGGGCCACGGTGGCGGGGTCGCTACCTCACGTCCTCGTCCACCCAGTCGAAGGTTCGTTCCACGGCCTTCTTCCACAGCCGGTACTGCCGGTCCCGCTCACTCGCCTCCATCTGCGGCTGCCACCGCGTGTCCTCGCGCCAGTTGTCGCGCACGTCCTGCTCGCCCTCCCAGAAGCCGACGGCGATGCCGGCCGCATAGGCCGCGCCGAGCGCCGTCGTCTCGATGACCTCCGGGCGCACGACCTCGGCGTCCAGGATGTCGGCCTGGAACTGCATG
>DATGSB010000133.1:0-3605 GCA_035303045.1 Actinomycetaceae bacterium
GCTTCGAGCAAACGGTGGGGCTGTCGCAGCAGGTGCCCGTCGTCGTGGAGCTGTATGCCGCCCAGGCGCAGGGCTCCGAGGAACTCGGCCGCACGCTGACGGCGCTCGCCGAAGAATACGGCGGGCGATTCCAGCACGCCCGGGTCGACGTCCAGGCCAATCCCCAGATCGCCGGGGCCTTCCAGGCCCAGGGCGTTCCCATGGTGATCGCGCTCATCGGCGCCCAGCCGGTCCCGCTGTTCCAGGGCAGCGCCCCCGCCGATCAGCTGCGTCAGGTGCTGGATGAGGTGCTGCGCCTCGCCGCACAGAACGGCGTCACGGGCGTCATCCAGGACACCCGCGACGCCCAGCCGCAGGCCGAGGAGCCAGCCCCGCCGCCGCTGCCGCCGCGCCACGTCGAGGCCCAGGAGGCTCTGGAGCGCGGCGATCTCGACGCCGCGATCGCGGCGTACCGCAAGGCGATCGAAGAAGACGCCAGCGACCAGGAGGCCCCCGCCGCCCTCGCGCAGGTCGAACTCATGAAGCGCACGGAGGGGGCCGACGCCGCGACGCTGGTGGCGGCCGCCGACGCCGACCCCGCCGACCTCGATGCTCAGCTCGCCGCCGCGGACGTCGAAGTGAGCCAGGGCCAGCCCGCTGCTGCCTTCAGCCGGCTCATCGCCGTCATCCGCCGCACGGCCGGCGACGAGCGGGAAACCGTGCGCCAACGCCTCGTGTCCTACTTCGACCTGGTGGGGCCCACCCCGGAGGTGAACGCCGCGCGCCGCGACTTGGCCAGCGCGCTGTACTGATTCGCGCCAGCCTTTTCAGCGGCCCATAACACGTGGCCCACACCCAAGGGCCCCACACGTGAGGAGATGCGGTGACGACTGCGGAACCGGGCCAGCTTCTCGCCCTCAAGGATGAGCTGGCCCAGCTCAAACCCGAGGACATCGTCACCGAGATGGGACGGTCGAACGCGGCCCGCCGCGCCGTCATGTTCCGGCTCCTGGACAAGGACGTCGCCGTCGCCGTCTTCGAGCTGCTCTCCCCGACGCTCGCGCGCGACCTCACCCACGAACTGCAGGGCGAGGAACTGCTCGACCTCGTGGAAGAGCTCAGCCCCGATGACCGCGTCGCCCTGCTCGATGAGCTGCCCGCCGGCGTCGTCAACCGGATCTTGCACGGGCTGTCCCCCCAGCAGCGCCGCGCGACCTCCGTGCTCATGGGATTCGCCGAGGGCTCTGTGGGCAGGCGGACGAACCCGGCCTACGTGCCCGTGCAGCCGGACCTGCCCTGCGGGGAGGTCATGGACCGCATCGCCGAGCGCGGCGAGAACGCCGAAACGATCTACGCGTTGCCGGTGGTGGGGCCCACGCGCGGGCTCCTCGGCATGCTCGACCTGCGCGAGGCGCTCATGGCCGCCCCCGACACGCTCGTGCGCGACATCATGCGCGACGAACGTGGGCTGCCCGCGACGATGGATGAGGAGGAGGCCGCCCGGGAGCTGCTCGCCGGCAAGCTCGCCGCCACCGGGGTGGTCGATTCCGAAGGCCGGCTCATCGGCTTGCTCACCGTGGACGACGCGGTGACGATCATCGCCGAGGCCACCGAGGAGGACGTCGTGCGCGCGGGTGGCGCCGAGCCGCTGCGCCAGCCCTACCTCTCGGTGCCCATCCAACGCCTCGTGCGGGCGCGCTTCGTGTGGCTGCTCGTGCTGGCGCTGTCGGCGACGCTCACCGTGTCCGTCCTCGACGTCTTCGAAGAAGAGCTGTCCACGGTGGTGGCCCTCGCGCTGTTCATCCCGCTGCTCACGGGCACCGGCGGCAACACCGGCGCCCAGGCCGCGACGACCGTGACCCGGGCGCTCGCGGTGGGGGAGGTGCAGGGCCGAGACGTCGCGCGGGTGGCCATCCGCGAGCTGCGGGTGGGGCTGACAATGGGCTTGCTGCTGGGCGCCATCGCCTTCGTGCCCACGATGTTGTTCACCGACGACCGGTTGGCGCTGGTGTTGTCGGTATCCCTCGTGGCGGTGTGCACGTTATCGGCGACGGTGGGCGGGGCGATGCCGCTCATCGCGCGCGCCGTGCGGGTGGATCCGGCGGTGTTCTCCGCGCCGTTCATCTCGACGTTCTGCGACGCCACGGGCCTCCTCATCTACTTCATCACCGCCAAGATCGTGTTGGGAATCTGACCCGTGCATCCATCGACTCAAGGAAGTGGCAGGCTTAAGGCATGAGGATCGCCGTTTGTGTGAAGCATGTGCCCGACGTGCAGGACGAGCGTTCGCTCGATCCGTGGACGGTGCGCGGTGAGGACGATGTGCTCAACGAACTCGACGAGCACGCGGTCGAGGCCGCCGTCGCCCTCGCCGAGGAGGCGGGGGGTGAGGTCATTGCGTTGACGATGGGCCCGGCAGGTGCCGTGGACGCCGTGCGGCGGGCCCTGCAGATGGGGGCGGCCAGCGGCGTCCACGTGAGCGATGAGGCGCTCGCGGGCAGCGACGCCATCGCCACCGCTCAGGTCCTGGCCGCGGCGATCACCAAGATCGGGGCCGAGGGCGACATCGATCTCGTTCTCACCGGCATGGCTTCCCTCGACGGTCTCACCGCGATGCTGCCCACGGCCCTGGCGACACGGCTGGGGTGGCCGCAGCTCACCCTTGCCAGCGAGCTCACCGTCGAGGGCGGAACGGCCACGATCCGCCGCGAGATCGGCGAAGCCGTCGAACGGTTCGCCGCGCCCCTCCCGGCCGTTGTGTCGGTCACCGACCAGGCGAACGAGCCGCGCTACCCCAACTTCCGCGCGATCATGGCGGCCCGCAGGCGCAAGGTCGCCTCGTGGTCGCTGGCCGACCTCGGGCTGGCCGCGCCGGCCTCCGCGACGACGGTCACCCACGCCGCCCCGCGACCCGCCCGCGAGGCCGGGCGCATCGTGGAGGATTCCGGCGATGCCGGGCGCCAACTCGCGCAGTACCTCATCGACAACAAGTTCCACGGCTGACCACGTGGCCGCACCAACCCTTGAGAGGCACCTGTGACTTCTGTGCTCGTCGTCCTCGACCACCACTTCCCCTCCGGGCCCAGCACCGAGGTGCTCACGCTGGCCCGCTCCCTGGGCGAGACCGTCACCGCCGTGTGGCTGGGGGAGGAGGCCCCCGGCGAGGAGGCCCTCGCGCTGGCCGGGCGCTACGGCGCCACGAACATGCTCGTCCCCGCTTTCGAGGGCCTCAGCCCCCATACGGCGGCGGTGGCCGCCGAGGCCGTCGCTGCCGCCGCCCGCGAGGTCGATCCCCGCGTCATCCTGCTCACCTCGAGCTTCGCGGGTAAGGAGATCGCCGCCGGGCTCGCGGTGCTGCTCGGCCGTGGGGCCGTCGTGGATGCCACGGGCGCCCGGTGGGAGGGCGACGCGCTCGTCGCGGACAAGACCGTGTTCGGCGGAAGCTGGTCGACCACGTGCGCCCAGCAGGCGCCGGCCATCGTGGCGCTCAAGCCCACGAGCGTGGCCGCCGTGGCCCAGGAGGCCCAGGAGACCGAGACGTCCGTGACGCCGCTCACGGTGGAGTTCTCGGCGCGGGCCCGCGCCGTCACGCTACTGGAGCGCACCGAACGCGCCGGCACCGGCCG
>DATGSB010000134.1:0-2921 GCA_035303045.1 Actinomycetaceae bacterium
TGCTGCTCGCGATGGCGATGTTCGCTCTCGGGGTGTCCGTCGACGTCCGCAAGCTCATTGCCACGGGCGGTAAGGCAGCGCTCCTAGGATTGGTTTCAACCCTGATCGCGGTCGCGGTGTCCTACGGCACAATACTGTTGCTCACCTGACACCCAGTGAGACGCGCTACCTAGCGGGTGAGCTCCCGCGCCTCGTCTACGAGCAGAATAGGGATGCCGTCGCGAACCGGATAGGCGAGCGGGCGATTCGGGTCGGTCGAGTGCAGTTCCGGCTCCCCACCCGGCCCGCGCCCGTCGATGAGTTCGGCACCGGTGGCCGGGCACCGCAGGATGCTTCGCGCCCAGCTGTTGAGGGAGGTGTCGCGCGGCTGGCTCATGTCGCCGTCCTTCCTACTCGCCGTCGCCGCGCAGCACCCGCAGGTGGCCACGGCGGCCGATCTCGTCGGTGGGCTCGGGCAGCCGGTGCGTCACGGGCGCGGGGGCGCCGAAGGCGGGGCGCTCCGCTCGGCGCGGCGCCGCGGGTTCGGCCTGGGATGCCTGCCGCACGGCGTCGGCGAGCGCCTCGATGTCATCGGCGCTTGGCCCCGCCGGCACGAACTCGGTCGCCAGCCGCACGACCTCCCACCCGCGCGGTGCGGTCAATCGGTGGGCGTGCGGCTCGCATAGATCGTAGGAATGGGGCTCGGCATTGGTGGCCAGCGGGCCGAGCACGGCGGTGGAGTCGGCGTAGACGTACGTCAGGGTCGCCACCGCCGGGTGCGTGCAGGTGGCACGGGAACAGTGGCGAAAGCGTCTCACACGCCCGAGGGTACCGCGTCGCTCTGCGCGATCCGACCCTGGCACGCCGCAGCCGCGCGGCGCCCGCGCCCCCGCCGGGCCGTAGGCTGACGCAGGTGAGGAACGAACTCGGGCCGGCTATACCCACCCGCCGCGGCGGGAAGCGCCGCGATCGGCACGGGCGGGGCATGCGCGGGCCGCTGTTGCCGCCGACGGTGCCGGGGTGGCGCACCCGCACCGAGGCCTTTGACGACGCGCTGCTGGCCGTCGTGGAGGAACTCGAGCGGCGTTGGTCGCGGCAGCTCGCCAAGGTCGAGTTCGGGGTCGAGGAGGTGCCGCCGTCGGATCCCAGCCCCTGGGAGGGCGCGGCCATCGCGCTCGGCCGCTACTTCCCGGCCGACCCACCGGCGGGGCTGCCCAACCGCATCGTGCTTTACCGCCGCCCCATCCAGTCGCGCTGCGCCGACCAGCAGGCGGTGACGGTGCTCGTGCGCCAGGTGGTCATCGAGCAGGTCGCCCACATGCTCGGTAAGGATCCCGACGAGATCTGACCGTCCCGACTACCCCAGCCCAGGAGCCCGCGGCGCGAGGTTGACGGCGCGCACCTCGTGCGGGTCGGGGGTGGGCGCCAGCCACGTGCTCAGCTCCCCGCCGCCGGCCGTAAGCACGACGCCGCTGTGAATGCCTTCGCCCTCGGCATCCACCTCGAGGACGTCGACGAGATCGGAGAAGGCGATTGTCGCGGTGCGCTCGGCGCCCACCTCGACCTCCCGCAGATCGCTCCCACCGTCGGACGTGATGACGCGGATCCGCGCCGAGGCGGCGCTGTCGCCCGGGTTCGCCAGGTGCAGCGTGGCGGCTTCGGCGAGCTCCTGGGGCAGCACGTAGGTGGCCCTGGCAAGGGCGGGAGTCGCCGCGATCCACATGCGGTCCCTGCCCGCGCCGTCGTTGCCGCGTTCGATGAGCGCGGCAGCGGCCACGGGGTCGTTCGCGCGCACCCGCACCGCCCACTCCCCCGCGGGCAGGCCGGCGAGGGAGACGTCGGCGACCGTGCCCGGGTCCACCGCGACGCTCTCCGCCCCCGGTACGGCGACGACCTCGCTGTCGCCGAGCAGCTCGACGCTGGCCTCGAGCACCTCCTCACCCGGGTTGAACAGGCGCAGCGTGCTGCCCTCCCCGGCCCCTTCGCCCCACGCGACGCCGGGAAGCACCTGTTCCGCGGCCGCCGGGGACTCGGGGGTGAGTAGGTCGGTGCCGCCTGGGGTGAGCCCGTCGAGGTGGCTGATCTGCAGGTGGGCGGCGACCTCCCCGCCGGTCGCCCGCAGTTGCAGCGCGAGGCGCGACTGGCCGGGGGCGGCCGCCTCGAGCAGCACGACCTGTTGGCTGTGCGGCGCCACGAGCACCGAGCCGAGCGCGCTGGTGTCGACGGGGCCGGTGGCTCCCCACGCCTCGAGCGTGACGGTTGCCGCCGTGGCGCCGAGGTTGGTGAGTACGAGCTGGGCGCTGTCCCCGGTTTCGGTGCTTCCGGCGACGAAGGCGGCTGAGGTGTCGGGCAGCAGGCAGCGTGCGGCCGCGAGCCCGCGCAGGTCGCCGTCCTCGGTGAGCGCGGCGGTGGTGCCGGCCACGAGCGCCGTGACCTCACCCGCGGGAGCCGCCCGCAGCGCGCCGGAGTCGACCAACGGCGCGATCGCGCCGCGGCGTTCCTCACCCACCGCCGTCAACGCGGCTTCCTCACCGCCGTCGCTGGCGAGCCAGGCCTCCCCAGCGCGATCTTCCGCGCGGCTCAGGGAGACGGCGTCGAGGCGCGACTGGGTTCCCGAGCCCTCGGGGTCGAACTCGTCGTAGCCGAGGTCCTCCCCCGCCGCTTCGGTGGCCAGCCGCGGCGGGCCGGGGCAGACCATGGTCACGTCCCCGGGTGCCACGGCGACACCGCGGGCGTCGAGTTCCTCGCCTGCGGGTGCCTGCCACTTCTCGGCGGCGAGGAGCCCGCCGGCAAGCAGGGCGAGAACGACGACGCCGGAGGCTGCGGTGCCCACGCGGCGCAGGCGGCGGAAGCGGAGCTGGGACGTCATGGCGCAACCTCCCGTCGGCGCCGCAGGGGCAGGGCGAGGATCGCGGTGAGCGCCACGACGACGATCTGGGCGA
>DATGSB010000135.1:0-3065 GCA_035303045.1 Actinomycetaceae bacterium
CAGGTGGACGGCCGCCCGCTGGCGGTCGACCTGCCGCTGACCCTCGCCACCCTCGGGAGTCTCGCGGCGGGCCTCGCGGCCGCCGCCTTCGCCGGCCGGGATCCCGTCATCCCCGCGACCGAGCCGGTTCCCGCCGACGCCCCGCGCCTCACGGATCGTTCCGTGACCGCGAGGAGCCAGGACGGCGGCGCGGGCTGGCAACAGCGGGTCGCCCTTGGGCGGGGTCACGCGATCTTGTTGGGCATCGCAGCGGTGGCTTACGGGCTGGGCGCCGTGTGGCTGGGCTGGGCCACGGCCAGCTGGTATCTCGGCGGCCTCATGCTCGTTCCTATCCCGTTGGTCGCCGCGATGACGGTTGCGTGGGAGGTGCGCGTCGATGCCGCAGGCCTCACCGCCCGGGGCGCGTGGGGGTGGCCCCGGTATCACGTCCCCGCCTCGGAGGTGGTCCGCGCCGACGTCACCCACGTGGATCCGCTGGGCGAGTTCGGCGGATGGGGCCTGCGCATCGCGGGCGACACCCGCGGCACCGTCGGGGTCGTCCTGCGCAACGGAGAAGCCATCAGCGTCGAGCGCACCGGCGGGCGTCGCGTTGTCGTCACGGTGGACGACGCGCTCACCGGCGCGGCCACCCTCAACTCGATCGCCGAGGGCGCCCGCCCCGTGTGCACGTAAGCCCCGCATTGTGCATACATGTCGTGTATGCACGTGCGCACTCGCTTCCTGTGGGGTGACAACAAGCACATTCGCGTTGACGGCGCTACAGCGGTGCGAAACTGTGGACAAGCTACAACTACGCTGAGCGGGGCTTGACCGGCGGTCACATACTTGTGCGTAGGGTTCGTGGCGAGCTGGGATGGCGTCCCTGCGCGGGCTAGCGTGTGCAGGTCAGGGCCCCTCGCGTCGCGAGCCGTGCGGCCCTCTTACGCAAGTCCACTAGATCGGAGAGTTCATGGCGAGCGCACCAAGCGCGTTGGGGTCGCGGATCACGAAGGTGCTCATCGCCAACCGGGGCGAGATCGCTGTACGCATCGCCCGCGCCTGCACCGACCTCGACATCGCCACGGTCGCCGTCTACGCCGACTCCGACCGCGATGCCCTCCACGTCAAGGTCAGCGACGAGGCCTTCGGACTCGACGGCGCGAGGGCCGTCGACACCTACCTCGATATCGCCAAGATCCTCGACATCGCCCGGCGCAGCGGCGCCGACGCCGTCCACCCCGGCTACGGCTTCCTCGCCGAGAACTCCGACTTCGCCCGCGCCGTCATCGACGCCGGGCTCATCTGGATCGGCCCGCCGCCCGAGGCGATCGACGCGCTGGGGGACAAGGTCAGCGCCCGCCACCTCGCCCAGCGCGTCGGGGCCCCCCTCGTCGCCGGCACTCCCGATCCCGTGAGCAGCGCGCAGGACGTGCTCGACTTCGTCGACGCCCACGGCCTGCCGGTCGCCATCAAGGCAGCATTCGGCGGCGGTGGCCGCGGGCTCAAGGTGGCCCGCACCCGCGAGGAGATCCCCGAGCTGTACGACTCCGCGGTGCGCGAGGCCGAGGCCGCCTTCGGCCGCGGCGAATGCTTCGTCGAACAGTTCCTCGACCGCCCCCGCCACGTCGAAACCCAATGCCTCGCCGACCAACACGGCACGATCGCCGTCCTGGGAACCCGCGACTGCTCCCTGCAGCGGCGCCACCAGAAGCTCATCGAAGAGGCCCCGGCACCCTTCCTCACCGAGGACCAGCAGGAGCAGCTGCGCCGCGCATCCATCGACATCATGCGCGAGGCGGGCTACGTGGGCGCCGGCACCGTGGAGTTCCTCATCGGCGCCGACGGCACCGTCTCCTTCCTCGAGGTCAATACCCGACTGCAGGTCGAGCACCCGGTCACCGAGGAGATCACCGGGGTCGACCTCGTCGTCGAACAGCTGCGCATCGCCGCCGGCGAGCCGCTCGGCTACACCGAGGTCACCCCCCGCGGCCACGCCATCGAGTTCCGCATCAACGGGGAGAACCCCGCCGCCGGCTTCCTGCCCGCCCCGGGGGTCATCAGCCAGCTGCATTGGCCCAGCGGCCCCGGCGTGCGCATCGATTCCGGCGTCGTCGTCGGCGACGCGGTCTCGGGCGCGTTCGACTCGATGCTCGCCAAGCTCATCGTCACCGGCGCCACCCGCGCCCAGGCGATCGCCCGCGCCCGCCGCGCGCTAGGCGAAATCCGCCTCGTCGGCATCCCCACCGTGCTGCCCTTCGACCGCGCGGTGCTCGACGCCCTCGACTTCGCCGCCGACCGGGCCGAGGACTTCCGCGTGCACACGACGTGGATCGAAAACGACTTCGCCGAGGAGCTCAGCCGCCTGGGCGTCACCCCGCCCAGCGAGTCGCCGACCGAGGACGAGAGCAAGACCGAACGCGTCGTCGTCGAGGTGGGTGGCAAGCGCCTCGAGGTCGTGCTGCCGGCTGGGCTCGGCATCAACACCGGCCGGGCGGGCCGCGGCCCGGTGCGCCGCCCCCGCAAACGGAGTAACGCCCGGGGGAGTGCGGCGAACAACGGCACCCTCGCCAGCCCCATGCAGGGCACGATCGTGCGGGTGGCCGTCGCCGACGGCCAGGACGTGAGCGAGGGGGACCTCGTGGCCGTCCTCGAGGCGATGAAGATGGAGCAGCCCCTGCTGGCCCACCGAGCCGGCACCGTGACGGCGCTGTCCGCCAGTGTCGGCCAGAGCGTGTCGGCCGGCACCGTCATCTGCGAGATCCGCGAGGGCTGATCCCTGCCGGCGCAGGCCAACTGTGCCACTGTGGAGGGATGCAGCCTCCCGCTTCCCGCCTCCACCGGCGGCTCATGAGTCACGACGGCGACGGCTGGGTGGAATGTGGCTGCGGCCGGCGCCATTGGGGGCGCTACGGAGCCGCCGGGCTTCTTCTCACGCGCCGCTCGGCCAGCGGCCACCACGATGCGGTGCTGCAGCACCGCGCGCTGTGGAGCGACCAGGGCGGCACATGGGGGATCCCGGGCGGGGCCGTGGCGCGGGGCGAAACGGCCGTGGCGGGCGCGCTGCGTGAGGCACAGGAGGAGGCGGG
>DATGSB010000136.1:0-4350 GCA_035303045.1 Actinomycetaceae bacterium
TGCTGGGCGCGGACACCGACGTCATCGTCGCGGACTACGCCGCCACGGCCGCCAACCTCACCGGGATCTTCCACCGCCTGGGCATCCTGCGCCCCCTCGCCGACGCGAGTGCGGGCAATGCGGAATCCGTTCTCGGCGCCGACCATCCCATGCTGGGGGCGGTGGCGGAGTCGATGGAGATCATGCTCGCCGAGCTCGGCGCGGCCGCCGGCATGACCTCTCACCTGCTCGACCACGGGTTGGAAGGCGATGAACTCGTGCGGCTACGCGCCAAGCTCGTCGCGTGAGGGCCGGCTAGCGGCGGTGCGGCGCGCGCGGCCTCAGTGCTGGCCTCAGTACTTTCCGGTGATGATGCGCGCCGCGTGAGCGCCCACGAGCATGCTCGGGGCCATTGTGTTGCCCGGCTCCTTGGGCAGCACCGAGGCGTCGGCCACCCGCAGGGCCTCCACCCCGCGCACCCGCAGCGACGGGTCGAGCACGGAGTCGTCCCCCGAGCCCATCCGGGCGGTGGCGACGGCGTGGAACGCGTTGCCGCTGAGCCAGGAGTGCGCCAGCACCTCCTCGGTCGTGCGCACCTCCGGGCCCGGGGCTTCCTCCTCGGTGATGAGATCGGCCAGCGGATGCTTGGCCGCGATCTCCCGGACGATCTCCAGGCCGCGGCGCTGGGCCTCCTGTTCCCACTGCTCCTCGAGATAGCGCACGTCGATGATCGGCGGGGCGAACGGATCCATGCTCGTCGCGTGGATCGAGGACTCCGTCGTCGGCGACACGAGGTAGCCGGTGCCGCTGAGCCCGGGGTCGGCGTGGATCGCATACCCGTTGGCCTCGTAGTCGAGGGCGAAGGGCGAGAACATGATGAACAGGTCGGGCGTGACCTCGCCCGGGTTCGACTTCACAAATCCGCCGAGGTCGTAGCCGCCGGTGCCGATGACGCCCTCGCGGGTGAGGAGATACTTCGCCCCGGTGAGCAGCTGGCGCACCTTGGACGACAGCTTCTGGTTGTAGCCCATCTGTTCCTTGATGCGCCACTGGTAGTTGAAGAACCGCTGCTCGGTGGCGTGCTCTCCGACGTGGGGGTTCTCGACCACGGGAGTGACCCCGAGCTTGTGGAGGACCTCGCCCTGCCCGATGCCCGAGCGCTCCAAAAGCATGGGCGTCTCGATCGGTCCCGCGCTGAGGATGATCTCCTCGGTGGCGTAGAACAGCCGGCGGTGGTTCTTCACCAGCGCCTCGACGGCGACCGCCCGCTTGCCGTCAAACTGGATTCGCACGGCGTGGGCGTGGTTGAGGCGGGTGACGTGGGGGCGCTTGAGCGCCGGATCCAGGAACGCCACGGCAGTGTTTTGCCGCAGCCCCTTCCTCACGGTGTTGGGAATGAAGGAGATGCGCTCGCCGTCGTGTTCGTTGAGATCATCCGTCCACGGCAGCCCGAAGGCGCCGGCGGCCTCAACGACGGCGTCGTTGAGGGGCTCGGGATCGCGCTTGGTCATGATGCCCAGCGGCCCGCCCTCGCCGCGGGTGGGGGAGGCGCCGAGGTCGTAGTCCTCGAAGGACTTGTAGGTCTCCAGCACCTTGTCCCAGCTCCACTGGTCGTCGGCGATGTCGGCGACGGTGTTCCAGTAGGTCTTTCCGGCGCGGTCGTACTGCATGCCGTTGACCGACGTCGAGCCACCGTCGACACGGCCTCGCTGCCAGCGGTCGGGCTGGCCGGACTGGCGCAGCGGCTTGGTGTCGTAATAGAAGGAGTGCTTCTTACCGCCGACGAGGAAGGCGAAGCCCTTGGGGATGTGGATCCAGGGGTCGTTGTCCTTCCCGCCACTTTCGAGAACGAGAATGGACTTGTTCGTGCGGGTGCTCAGCTCGTGGGCCAGGGTGGCTCCGGCCGCCCCTGCGCCGATGATGATGTAGTCGTATTGGTCGATCAACTGGCTCTCCGTTCCGCTCGTCCAGAGACTCAGTGTGGGCCGAAGCCCGACAGGTCGGCATCTTGACGCCGACCCTGCGCGCGTCTGTTGGCCGGGGGGCGGTTGGCTGGGCAGGCGCCAGGCGCCAGGCGCCAGGCCGCTGGCTCCTGGGATCCAGACGCTTCGGCGCGCACACTCATAGGAGTCAGTGCCGATCCGCCACGCACACCCACCGCAGGTCCACCCGCGCCGACGGAAACCCATGAGCTAAGCCCGCCGAACGCCGTCCGCGCGCGCTCAGGTTCCACCTTTCCGTCGGATATGCACTCTGGAACCCGTGAGTTACGACGGGATCCGGGGATCCAGCAGTAGTAGCCGGCTGGATCATGTGAGTCAGCGACGCAGAGGAGCCTGGATCATGTGAGTCAGGGGCCGCGTGGATCTGCAGCAGCGCGCCAAACTCCAGCGCCAACCCCGGCCCAGCAGCCCCTAGTTCTCCGACTCGTGCAGCGCGTGGCCGTCCACGTAGGCGTGCCCGGATTCCCCGCCGAGTTCGCGGGCGAAGTTCGGGGGGATGACGAGGTCGCTGCGGTTGAGCTGGTGCACCGACGACTTGCGCAGCGCCATGAGCCCGGAGTCGATGCCACCGCGCAGGAGGTCCAGCACGTTTTCCACCCCGGCCTGGCCGGCGGCCGCCAGCCCCCATAGGTAGGCCCGCCCGATCATCGTCGTCCGCGCTCCCATCGCCACAGCCTTGACGACGTCGCTGCCCCGGCGGATGCCGCCGTCCATGGCGATCTCGACGTCATCGCCGACGGCGTCGACGATCGCGGGCAGCGCCCGGATGCTGGCGGGGGTGCCGTCGAGGTTGTTGCCGCCGTGGTTGGACACAGAGATCGCCGTCGCGCCGGCGTCGACGGCCCGCAGGGCGTCGTCCACGCGCACGATCCCCTTGACCATGAACGGCCCGCCCCACTCCTCGCGCAGCCAGCGGATGTCGTCCCACGTCGGCAGGTCGGTTTCCATCCACTCGCCGTAGGCCTCGAAGAACTTCGGCGCCGGGTTGCCGGGGGTGGCCATGTTGGGCACGGTGAGCTCGGGCGGCCGCAGCGTGCGCGCGTAGTTCATGAGGTAGCGGAACTTGCCGCCGAGCAGCACTTCAGGCGCGTACTTCACCATCGTCTTGAGGTTCATCTCATTGGGAATCTCAGGGCTTCCCCATTCGCGGCCGATGGAGAACGACCAGTCGAGGGTGACGATGAGCCCCACCGCACCGGCCCGTTTCGCCCGCTCCACTCGGTGCAGGATGTCGTCCTTGGAGCCCGTCCAATAGATCTGGAAGAACGTCTGCGGGTTGGCCTCGACGACCTCTTCGATGGGCTTGCTGCCGAAGCCGCTGAGCCCGATGGCCACGCCGCGGTTGGCGGCCGCGCGGGCCACCGCGACCTCCCCGTCCGGGTGCACGGCCTGCACCCCGGTGGGGGAGATCATCACGGGCATGGACAGCGGCTGGTCCATGAACGACGTCTCGGTGTCGCGTTCCATCTCCAGCTCCGCCACGTGAGGAGCCAGCCCGATTTCCCCGAAGGCGCGCATGTTGTCCCGCAGGGTCAGGCCCTGTTCGGCGCCGGCGACGAGCGCGAGGTACACCGAGCGGGGCAGGCGCTTGCGCGCCCGGCGGTGGGCCTCGCCAACCGTTTCGAACCATTCGTTAGCCATCGTTTCCTCCAAAGATTGTGATGGGCATCGCGGGCGGAGCTGCCGAGCGTCGGGGCTACGGAGTCCAGGAGCGCGGGGCTAGGGGGCGAAGATCCGCGACAGGCTCGGCGCGACGTCCCGATACCCCCGCGCAAGCTCAAGACGCCCCCGCCCGCGGCGCGCCAGCTCCCGGCCGAGTTCGACGTCCTGTTCCCCCGAGACGTCGAGGAGCACGTCGAGCCGCGGCAGCCCGCCGGCCACGATGCGCGGGTCGGGGCCCGCGTTGTGCACGCAGTCCGACAGCAGGAGCACCCGCGCCTCGGTCGAGGCGGCGCCGCGCAGCTGCTGTTGGGCCAGCTCCAGTGGAAAGGTCACGTTCGTCAGGCCCCGGGCGGGGATGCGCATGAGGGTCTCCAGCACTGCGCGCGGCGCGACCCGCTGCCCCAGCGGCACGAGGATGGCGGCGTCGGACCAGAAGGCAATGACCGCCAGGTCGTCGCGGGCCAGGGCCGCGCTCAAGGCCCCGACCGTCGCCGCAGCGGTGCGCATCCGCTCCCCGCGCATCGACCCCGAGACGTCGACGGCCAGCACGACCGAGCGGCGGCTGCGGATCCGCTCCCTCACGACGATGTCCTCCGCCCGGGGGACGGGGTTGGCGACGAGCCCCTCGAGCGTGGCATCGATGTCGATGTCATCGGCCGAGTCGCGGGACCGGAGCGCGGCAAGGTCGCCCAGCCCGCGTCTCGCG
>DATGSB010000137.1:0-2112 GCA_035303045.1 Actinomycetaceae bacterium
TGTTGCACCTGCAACCGCGTCTGGACCTCGTTGGCCTCGCGGTAGCGCACGCTCTCGTTGGCGGCCTGGTTGAACACCTTGCCCAGCAGGATGCCCGACACGCTCAGGGTCTCCTCGGTGATCGCCGTCATGTGCGACAGCGACTCCTGGGCGCGGCGGGCGAGCTCGCGGCGCCTGCGCCCGACGCGGATCTGCACCATGATGAAGATCGGCATGAACACGAGCGTGATGACGGTCAGCTGCCACGACAGCACGATCATCGCCGACACCGCCGCAATGATCGTCACCGTGTTCTGCAGGATCGTCGTGGCGGTGTCGGTGAGCACGGTGCGCACCCCGGCCACGTCGTTGGCCAGCCGGGATTGGATCGCCCCGGTGCGCGTGGCCGTGAAGAAGCCCAGCTCCATCTTCTGCAGGTGGTCGAAGAGCTGGCTGCGCAGGTCGGCCATGGCGGAGTTGCCGACCTTGCTCGTGAGGTAGTTCTGCCCGATGCTGATGACGCTTGTGATGACCGGCACGATGATCATCGCCGCAACCAGCCAGCCGAGGATCCCGAGGCGGGGCCCGGCGCCGTCGACGGGGAACAGCGCCTGGTCGAAGACCGCCCGGGTGAAGAACGGGGGCAGCACGCCGAGGAGCGCGCTCACGAGCACCGCGACCATGACGAGCGCAATGGCGCCCCGGTAGGGGTGCAGGAGTCGCGCGACCCGACGCAAAGTCATGCCTCGATGGTACGCGGGCGCGTGACTGCGCCCCGAGGCGGGGCCTCGGGGCGCAGTGGTGGGGCTATTCCTTGAAGGCGTCCTTGACGTCTTCGCCGGCCTGCTTCGTCTTGGCCTTGGCCTGGTCGAACTTACCTTCGGCCTCGACGTCTTCCTTGTCGGTCGCCTTGCCGAAGGCTTCCTTCGCCTTGCCCTTCGCCTCTTCGGCAGCGTGCTTGATCTTGTCGTCCATTCCCATTGTCGGGATCTCCTTCCGGGAGAGTGGGCGTGATGACCACGCACTCGCGGCGCGTCGGCCGATTCCCACGTTAGGAGGATTCCCCCGACTGCGCGCGGCGAGAGACGAGATCGGCGAGGTGCGCAACGGCGAACTCGTACCCCCGAACCCCGGCGCCGGCGATGACGCACGCGGCGAGGTCGGAGAGGTAAGAGCGGTGGCGGAACGGCTCGCGGGCGTACACGTTGGTGAGGTGCACCTCGGCGAACGGCAGGGCGACGGCGGCGAGCGCATCGCGCAGGGCGATGGAGGTGTGGGTGTAGGCGCCGGCGTTGACGACGATGCCCGCGCACTCCCCGCGGGCCGCGTGGACGGCGTCGATGAGCTCGCCTTCGTGGTTGCTCTGCACGGCGGTGAGCTCGTAGCCGAGGTCGGCGGCAGCGGCGGTGGTCCGGGCGACAATGTCGGCGAGGGTGTCGTGGCCGTAGAGCTCGGGCTCGCGGGTGCCGAGCAGGTTGAGGTTCGGGCCGTTGATCAGCAGCAGTTTGCCCGTCACGCGGGATCCTCCGTTCGGTGCCACGCCTCATGGCGTCGGTAGGCGGCCTCGCGGGGTCGAGGCGCCGGATCCCACTGTGCCATCCCGCGCACCGCCGGGGTGCGCGGCGCGCACGAGCGTGCCCGGCAACCGGGCGGGGTTGCCGGGCACAAGTCGTGTGCTCTAGGAGCCGGGCTGCAGCTGGCCGCCGCCGCCGGCGCCGCCACTGCTGGGGGCGGTGGGCATTTGGCGTTGCTCGACGGAGGTGCCCTGGCCGACCTTCACGGGCTCCGGCGGGGTGATCTCGCCTTCGTCCAGGCCGGTGAACATGAACTCCCCGAGGAGCCCCTCGCCCGCGGCGTCGACCTCGATGGTCTGGCCGTGCTTGATCTCGCCGTACAGGATCTTCTCGCTCAGCACGTCTTCGATCTCGCGCTGGATCGCGCGGCGCAGCGGCCGGGCGCCCAGCACCGGGTCGTAGCCGCGCTCGGCGAGCAGCATCTTGGCGGCGTCGGTGAGCCGGATCGTCATGCCCTGCTCGCGCATGCGGCCGTCCAGCTGGGCGATCATCAGGTCGACGATCTTGACGATCTGCTCCTGCGAGAGCTGCGGGAACACGATGATGTCGTCCACGCGGT
>DATGSB010000138.1:0-3739 GCA_035303045.1 Actinomycetaceae bacterium
CCGCGATCGCAGGGGATGATGCGGCGGCGCAGGGGAGTGACGGCTGGCCCGCCACGGACGCCCGCGTGCGGCGATGGCCGCGGCGCGAAGGGCTCGGTGGCCAGTCCCAGGCATAGTCCGGGTAGCCTGGCCCGGTGAGTAACGAGATCGATATCGGCCGCGGGAAACGAGGCCGACGGGCCTACAGCTTCGACGACGTCGCGGTGGTGCCCTCCCGGCGTACCCGGGACCCGCGCGACGTCTCCGTGGGGTGGCAGGTCGACGCCTACTACGTCGACATCCCGGTGCTGGCAGCCCCGATGGATTCCGTCATGAGCCCGGCGACCGCCGTCGCGCTCGGCAAGCTCGGCGGCATTGGCGTGCTCGACCTCGAAGGACTGTGGACGCGGTATGAGGATCCGCTGCCGGTGCTCGAGGAGATCGCTCAGCTCGAGGGCGAGGCGGTGACGTCGAGGATGCAGGAGATCTATTCCGCGCCCATCCAGCCCGAGCTCATCACCCGGCGGCTCCACGAGATCCGGGAGGCCGGCGTCATCGTGGCGGGCAAGCTGTCTCCCCAGCGCACCCAGGAACACTGGCGCACCGTCGTCACCGCCGGGGTCGACCTCTTCGTCATCCGTGGCACGACCGTCTCGGCCGAGCACGTCTCCTCCAGCGCCGAGCCACTCAACCTCAAGCGCTTCATCTACGAACTCGACGTGCCCGTGATCGTCGGTGGCGCCGCCACCTACCAGGCCGCCTTGCACCTCATGCGCACCGGGGCCGCCGGCGTTCTCGTCGGCTTCGGCGGGGGAGCCGCCCACACGACCCGCACGTCGCTGGGGATCCATTCCCCCATGGCGACCGCCGTGGCCGACGTCGCGGCCGCGCGCCGGGAGTATCTCGACGAGTCGGGCGGGCGCTACGTTCACGTCATCGCCGACGGCGGCGTGGGGCGCTCCGGTGACCTCGTCAAGGCGATCGCGTGCGGCGCCGACGCCGTCATGCTCGGGTCGTCCCTGGCGCGCGCGCACGAAGCCCCCGGGGGCGGCTGGCACTGGGGCTCCGAAGCTCACCACCCGCAGCTGCCGCGCGGGGAGCGAGTGCATGTCGGCACCGTGGGCAGCCTCGAGCAGATCTTGCACGGGCCGAGCTCCCAGCCCGACGGCACCGTCAACCTCATCGGCGCACTGCGCCGCGCGATGGCCACGACCGGGTATTCCGACCTCAAGGAGTTCCAGCGCGTCGAGGTCGTCGTCTCGCCCTACACACCGAACTAGGACGACGCCATGCCTCAGCGCTCCGCCACCGTTGCTTCACTCGTTGGCCTTCACGCCCGACCCGCCTCCCTGTTCGTCAAGGCGGCCACCCGGGTGGCGGCCCGTACGGGTGGGGCCGTGCGAATCAGACTGGGCGACGGCGAGGCGGTGGACGCGACGAGCATTCTTGCGGTGATGACGCTTGGCGTACGCCACGGAGATACGGTCACGCTCGAGGCCGACGGGCCGGGGGCGGCAGAGGCACTGGGGGAACTCGCCGCTCTGCTCGAGCAGGACCTGCAATGAGCCCAGCCCCCATGCCTTACCGCGCGGGGTGTAGCATCCCGTCGCGATTGCGATCAGACGATTGCGACCAATGAAGGAGAAGCAGTGAGTCAGGACGCCGCCGACTACCGCATCGAGCACGACACCATGGGCGAGGTGCGGGTGCCCCGCAACGCCCTGTACCGCGCCCAGACGCAGCGCGCCGTGGAGAACTTCGACATCTCCGGCATCACCCTGTCGCGCCACCACATCGCCGCGCTCGGCCAGGTCAAGCGCGCCGTGGCGATCGCCAACGCGGAACTCGGCGTGCTGCCCCAAGCGGTTGCCGACGCCATCGTGGCCGCCGCCGACGAGGTCATCGCCGGCGAGCACGACGGGCACTTCCCGATCGACGTCTTCCAAACCGGGTCGGGTACGTCGTCGAACATGAACGCCAACGAGGTCATCGCGACCCGGGCCAGCGACATCGCGGGCGAGCCGGTGCACCCCAACGATCACGTCAACGCCTCGCAATCCTCCAATGACGTGTTCCCCACCTCCATCCACATCGCGGCCACCGACGCCCTCATGCGCGATCTCGTGCCGGCGCTGGAGACCCTGCAGGCCTCGCTCGAGGCCAAGGAAGCCGAGTTCGCCCACGTCGTCAAGGCGGGGCGCACCCACCTCATGGACGCCACTCCCGTCACTCTGGGCCAGGAGTTCGGGGCCTACGCCGCACAGGTGCGCATGGGGATCGCCCGGGTGAAGGCGACGGTGCCCCACCTTGCGGAACTCGCCCAGGGCGGCACGGCCGTGGGCACGGGGATCAACACCCCCGAGGGCTTCGCTCCCCGCGTGGCAGAGCTGCTCGCGCAGAACACCGGGCTGCCGCTGACCGAGGCGGCCAATCACTTCGAGGCCCAGTCGGCCCAGGACAGCCTCGTGGAAACCTCCGGCGCCCTGCGCACGGTGGCCGTCAGCCTCGTCAAGATCTGCAACGACCTGCGCTGGATGGGGTCGGGGCCGCGCACCGGTTTGGGCGAGATCGCCATCCCGGATCTGCAGCCGGGATCCTCGATCATGCCGGGCAAGGTCAACCCGGTCATCCCCGAGGCGGTGCTCATGGTCTGCGCCCAGGTGTTCGGCAACGACGCGACGATCGAGTTCGCGGGCACCTCCGGGTCCTTCGAGCTGAACGTCATGCTGCCGGTCATGGCCCGCAACATCCTCGAGTCCCTCACGCTGCTGGCCAATGCCAGCCGTGCGCTGGCCACCAAGTGCGTCGACGGCATCACCGCTAACGAGGCCCGAGCCCGGGAGCTGGCCGAATCGTCTCCCTCGATCGTCACGCCCCTCAACCGCATCATCGGCTACGAGGCCGCCGCCCGGATCGCCAAGCACGCGGTGGAGCACGGCACCACGATCCGCGCCGCAGTGGAAGCGCTGGGATACGTCGAGCGCGGGGAAATCACCCCCGACCAGCTCGACGCCGCACTCGATGTGTCGACGATGACGGGCGAGGGCAACTGATGGGGCAGCCCCGCGCCCACGCCGAGGCGACCGACGTGCGACTCGAGGAGGATCTGCTCGGCCAGCGCGAGATTCCCGCCGACGTCTATTGGGGGGTGCACACCCTGCGGGCGACGGAGAACTTCCAGCTCTCCGGCGTACCCGGAAGCGCCATCCCCGAGTTCGTGCGGGCCATGGTGCTGGTGAAGAAGGCCGTGGCCACGGCGAACCACAAGCTCGGCGTCCTGCCCGAAGACATCGCCCGCGCGATCATCGCGGCCTGCGACGACATCCTCAGCGACGAGCGGCGCATGGATCAGTTCCCCATCGACGTCATCCAGGGCGGCGCCGGCACCTCGTTGAACATGAACGTCAACGAGGTCATCGCCAACGTCGCCCTGGAGCACCTCGGCCACGCCAAGGGCCGGTACGACATCGTCAACCCCAACGACCACGTCAACAAGTCCCAGTCGACCAACGACGCCTACCCCACGGGTTTGCGCATCGCGCTGTACCGCTCGTCGCAGAAGCTTCGCCTCGCCCTCGAGGGCCTCGCCGACGACCTCGCCGCTAAGGCCACGGAGTTCGACGGCGTGCTGAAGATGGGCCGGACCCAGCTGCAGGACGCCGTGCCTATGACGTTGGGCCAGGAGTTCCGGGCCTTCTCCCGCATGCTGCGGTCCGAGATCGCCCACCTCCAGCGCCGCGATGACCAGCTGCTGGAGGTC
>DATGSB010000139.1:0-7898 GCA_035303045.1 Actinomycetaceae bacterium
TGCGACGCAGTCACGGGGGCGAAACCCCCGAGATGCACGCGGATGTGGCTCAGTTGGTAGAGCATCACCTTGCCAAGGTGAGGGTCGCGGGTTCGAGTCCCGTCATCCGCTCGGAGGCACCACCCCCGGTGGGCAAGCACAGCCTCAGGGTGGCGTGGCCGAGAGGCGAGGCAGCGGCCTGCAAAGCCGTATACACGGGTTCGAATCCCGTCGCCACCTCTCCTGCATTACCCCCTTAAGGGCGATTGGCGCAGCGGTAGCGCGCTTCCTTGACACGGAAGAGGTCACTGGTTCGAACCCAGTATCGCCCACCACAGTCGTGACCCGGCAGAGCCGCCGGAAGTCGTGTGCCAGCTCCCAGCGAAATCCCACTCCGCGTGCGCGCCGCCACCCCCGCGGGCCTCCGCCTCCTTATGATGAGCCGGACATTTTTGCGAGGGTGGAAGGATGAGCGCAGTGGAACGTATTCCTCTTGATCAAGAAGGCTGGAGCCTGAGCGCGGCCGTCGCCGTCGACGCGAACGCACCGGGACGGTGGATCCACATCTCCGGCCTCACGGCGTCAGCGGGCAGCGAGCCGGTTCCCGAGGGCCTCGACGGGCTCGCGGACATGGAGTGGCGCGCGAACTCCGTCTTCGATCAGTTCGAGGACTACCTCCGCCGCGCCGGGGGCGAGCTGTCCAACATCGTGCGCATGCGGGTCTACCTCACCGAGCCCGAGAACTACGCGGCGCTGAGCAAGGTGCGATCCGCACGCTTCGCAGGCAACTACCCGGCGAGCACGTCGGTCCAGGTCGCCGGGCTGCTGGGGGGCGAGAAGCTCGAGATCGACGCCGTTGCGTTCATCCCGGAGAGCTAGCCCGGACGGCGTCGGCTCGGGCGTGGCGATCGCGAGTACGATCGAGCAGTCTCGTCCCTTCGTCACGGAGCTCGTAGTGTCATCGCAGAACGTACTGGTCATTGCAGGCGAAGAACGCACGATCCCTGCTGGGACGACGGGCACCGACGTCTTCGGGCACGACCGCAGCATCGTCGCCATGCGGGTCGGTGACGAACTCAAGGATCTCTTCGTCGATCTCTCCCAGTTCCCCGCGGGCACCGAGGTGTCGCCCGTGCCGATCGACAGCGACGACGGCCTCGACATCCTGCGCCACTCGGCCGCGCACGTCCTCGCTCAGGCCGTGCAGGAGGCGCGCCCCGACGCCACCCTTGGCATCGGCCCGCCCATCACCGACGGCTTCTATTACGACTTCGACGTCGAGGAGCCCTTTACCCCGGAGGACCTCAAGGCGTTTGAGAAGGGCATGGCCCGCATCATCAAGCAGGGCCAGACCTTCCGCCGTCGCGTCGTCGACGACGCCGAAGCGCGCGCCGAACTCGCCGGCGAGCCTTACAAGCTCGAACTCATCGGCCTCAAGGGCAGCGGGGGAGCGGAGGACGCCGCCGACGGGGCGGGCGTGGAGGTCGGTGGCGACGAGCTGACGATCTACGACAATGTGCGCCGCGATGGCACGGTCGCCTGGCGCGACCTGTGCCGCGGTCCCCACCTGCCGTCCACCAGGCTCATCGGCAACGGCTTCGCGCTCACCCGTTCGGCCGCCGCGTACTGGCGCGGCAGCGAGCACAACCCCCAACTCCAGCGCATCTACGGCACGGCATGGCCGACGAAGGACGAGCTGCGGGCACATCTCGAGCGGCTCGCCGAGGCCGAGCGCCGTGACCACCGCCGGCTGGGGTCGGAGATGGACCTCTTCTCCTTCCCCGACGAAATCGGCTCCGGCCTGCCCGTCTTCCACGCCCGCGGCGGCATCATCCGCCTCATGATGGAGGAGTACTCCCGCCAGCAGCACCTCAAGGCCGGGTACTCCTTCGTCAACACCCCGCACATCACGAAGGCAAACCTCTTCGAGACCTCCCAACACCTCGAGTGGTACGCCGAGGGCATGTACCCACCCATGCACGTCGACGAGGAGCGCGACGAGCAGGGCAACATCCGGCGCGAAGGGCAGGACTACTACCTCAAGCCGATGAACTGCCCGATGCACAACCTCATCTACCGCTCCCGGGGCCGGTCCTACCGCGACCTGCCGATGCGGATGTTCGAGTTCGGCACCGTCTATCGCTACGAGAAGTCGGGCGTCGTCCACGGCCTCACCCGGGCGCGGGGGTTCACGCAGGACGACGCGCACATCTACGCAACCCGCGAGCAGATGCACGCGGAGATCGCGGCCGCGCTGCAGTTCGTGCTCGACCTTCTTCGCGACTTCGGCCTGGAGGACTTCTACCTCGAACTCTCCACCCGCGACCCGGAGAAGTCCGTGGGCGACGAGGAGGCGTGGACGCAGGCGACGGAGGTACTCGCCCGTGTCGGCGAAGAATCAGGGCTCGAACTCGTGCCCGACCCGGGCGGCGCCGCGTTCTATGGCCCCAAGATCTCGGTACAAACCAAGGACGCCATCGGCAGATCGTGGCAGATGTCCACGATCCAGCTCGACTTCTTCGAACCCGAACTGTTCGACCTCGAGTACACGGCCGCCGACGGCACCCGGCAGCGCCCCGTGATGATCCACCGCGCGCTCTTCGGGTCGATCGAGCGCTTCTTCGGCGTCCTACTCGAGCACTACGCCGGCGCCTTCCCGCCGTGGCTCGCGCCCGTGCAGGTCGTCGCGGTGCCTGTGGCCGAAGCGTTCGACGACTACCTCAACGACGTCGCCCAGCGCTTGCGCGAGCACGGGGTTCGCGTCGAGGTCGACGTCAGCGACGACCGCTTCAACAAGAAGATTCGCACGGCGACGAAGGAGAAGGTGCCCTTCATCCTCATCGCCGGAGGCGAGGACGCCGAACGCGGCGCCGTCTCCTTCCGTTTCCGCGATGGCTCCCAGCTCAACGGAGTCCCCATCGCAGACGCCGTGGCGGCCATCGTCGAATCGATCAACGGCCACACGCAGGTGACGACCGCCGAGGACCTCGCCATCGCCGCGACGGCCGCGGCGGCAGAGCCGCAACAGTGACTTCCCCGGAGGCGGCCGGTGGGGGGCCCCCACCGGAGGGGACGGCCGACGCCCCCCGTGCGGAGTCGAGCTTCGCGGGCGTGCCCGACCCGTTCCAGCGACTCTGGACGCCGCACCGCATGGCCTACGTCGACGGCTCCGACAAACCGGCCGACGCCTCACCCGAGGAGTGCCCGTTCTGCCGGTCCCCGAAGTTGCCGGACCAGGAGGGGCTCGTCGTCGCCCGCGGCCGGTGGTGCTACGCGGTGCTCAACCTCTACCCGTACAACCCGGGCCACCTGCTCATCTGCCCCTACCGGCACGTCGCCGATTACGTCGACCTCACGCATGAGGAGCGCCGGGAACTGGGCGAACTCAAAGCGCAGGCCATGGCCGTGCTTCGTGAGGTGAGCAGCCCTGCCGGATTCAACCTGGGAATGAACCAAGGGGCCGTCGCGGGCGCCGGGATCGCTGCCCACCTGCACGAACACGTCGTTCCGCGGTGGGCGGGGGATGCGAACTTTCTCCCCATCATCGCCCGCACCCGCGCGCTGCCCGTGGTGCTCGGCGACACGTGGCAGCTGCTGCACGATGCGTGGCCGCCGACTGACGAGGGGCGTGTTTGATGCTCAGTTCGAAGGGGCGGGTCTTCACCGATGCCGTCTTCGGCCCCGTCGCGCGCCTACTGGTGCGCATGGGGATCGGGCCGGACGCCGTCACCATCACGGCGTCGAGCCTGGCGATCGTCGCCGCGCTGTGGCTCATCCCCACCGGTCACCTCGTGCTCGGCCCCCTCGTCGTGACCGCGTTGGTGCTGGCCGACAGCATCGACGGGCTGATGGCCCGGGAACGCGGTTACACCACCCGGTGGGGCGCGTTCCTGGATTCGACCTTCGACCGGGCGACGGACGCGGCGATCTTCTCCGGCCTGCTGCTGTGGGGCGTGAGGGAGAACGAAGCATGGATCGTCGTCCTCAGCCTCGCCTGCCTCGTGCTCGGCTCGATCGTGCCCTACGCGCGAGCGCGGGCCGAAGGGCTGGGCATGAGCGCCTCGGGCGGGATCGCTGAACGGGCGGACCGTCTCGCGTTGGCCGGCGTCGTCACCTTCGCCACGGGGCTCGGTGCCCCCGTGTGGGTGCTGGGCGCCGGACTGGTCGTGCTCGCCCTGGCGAGCGTGTGGACGATCGGGCAGCGCATGGCCCGGGTCTACCGCCAGGCCCGCGGCGATGCCGGGCGCGAGGAGGCGGCATGAACCTCACCGCCCGCGCATTCGTGCTCGGCGCCCGGCTCGTGCCCCGCCTTCCGGGCTGGCTCAGCGCAGCAGTATTTCGACTCGTCGCCGACGTGTGCTCTCTCACCGGACTCGGCGGCGTACGGCAACTCGAGCGCAACCTTTCCCGCGCGGCGCCGTGGGCCCGCGGCCGCCGTCTGCGGCGCTTGACCCGCGATGGCATGCGCTCCTACATGCGGTACTACCAAGAAGCCCTGCGACTCCCCGCGGAGACCCCCGCGCGCCTGGGCCAGGCTGTCCGTGTCATCAACGACGCCCATGTCCGCGAACACCTGCGCGGCGACCGCCCCGTCGTCATGGCCCTGGGGCACAGCGGCAACTGGGACCTCGCGGGCGCATGGTCGGGCCAGTTCCTCGCCCCAGTCCTTACCGTCGCCGAACGCTTGGAACCGCCCGAGGTGTTCCAAGAGTTCCTCGAGCTACGCGAGCACCTGGGGATGACCATCGTCCCGCTCGACAGCGGCGGCTCGACCTTTCGCAGCCTCCTGCGGCTCACCGGAGGCAGGCAGATCGTGCCGCTTCTCGCCGATCGCGACCTCTCCAGGCAGGGTGTCGAGGTCGACCTCTTCGGGGCCCGAGCCCGCGTGGCCGCCGGACCGGCCACCCTCGCCCTGGCGACCGGCGCCCCGCTCGTCGCGGTCCGCATCTCGTACGAACGGTTGCGCGGCGCGCGACGCCAGGCCGCCGGACGGCGCTGGGGGCTGGTCGTCGATTTCAGCGACCCCATCCCCGTTCCCGAGGGGCGCACCACCGCGGAGTCGGTGGAGATCATGACGCAGGGATGGCTGGACGCCCTAGCCCAGGGCATCGCCACGCAGCCGCAGGACTGGCACATGCTGCAACCGGTATTCGTCGACGACCTGGATCCCGACCGGCTGGTCGATGTGCCCGGGGCGAGGGGTTGAGATGCGCATCGGAATCGTGTGCCCCTACTCCCTCGACGCACCCGGCGGCGTGCAGTTCCACGTGCGCGACCTCGCCGAGCATCTCATCGAACTCGGGCACGTCGTCTCCGTGCTTGCCCCCGCCGATGACACCACCCCGGTCCCGCCATACGTCACGGCCGCGGGGCGGACGGTGCCGGTGCCCTACAACGGTTCGGTCGCCCGGCTGAACTTCGGGCCGGTGTCGGCTGCGCGCACCCGCCGCTGGCTGCGCGACGGCGCCTTCGACATCCTTCACCTCCACGAGCCCATCACGCCCAGTCTGTCGATGCTTGCCCTGTGGATCGCCCAAGGCCCCATCGCGGCCACCTTCCACACCGCCACCAACCGATCCCGCGCGATGCAGATCGCGTCACCGCTCGTGCGCCCCCTGCTGGAGAAGATCAGGGGGCGCATCGCGGTATCGGACGAGGCACGTCGCACCGTGGTGGAACATCTCGGCGGCGACGCCGTCGTCGTACCCAACGGCGTCTTCGTCGACGACTTCGCCAACGCCTCGCCCGCGCCGTCGTGGCAGGGAACCACCGAGCGGCCCACCATCGCCTTCCTCGGCCGGTTGGACGAGCCACGCAAGGGCCTGGGGATCTTTCTTGACGCCGCCGAGCAGGTGCTGCGCCACCGGCCCGGCGCGCGCTTTCTGGTGGCGGGGCGCGGGGACATCGACGCCCACCGGCAGCGCGTCGCCCACCTCGGTGACGCGGTCGAGTTCCTCGGTGGGATCAGCGACGCCGAGAAGCAGTCACTGCTGTCGTCGGTCGACATCTACGTCGCCCCACAGACGGGCGGGGAGAGCTTCGGCATCGTGCTCGTCGAGGCGATGAGCGCCGGCACCCACGTCGTGGCCAGCGACATCCCCGCATTCGGGCTCGTTCTCGAACAGGGACGGCTGGGCACGATGTTCCGTAGCGGTGACGCCGCGAGCCTGGCGCAGGCGCTGGTCCGGGCGCTGGACGACCCGGCTGACGCCGCCCAGCGGACCGAGGCTGCGAGCCACGCCGTCCGGCAATACGACTGGTCCATCGTCACCGACAAGGTGCTGGCGGCCTACGAGATGGTGCGAGCGGCCGCGCACACCCCGGTCCTCGAAGACCCCCGTGCGGCAACCATGCTGGGCCGATTCCGGCGAGGAGCGTGATCATGAGTTGGGAAGGCTGGGTGCTGCTTGCGCTACTCGCCCTCCTCGTCGTCGGCTGGATCCTGTGGCTCCTTGCCAACCGCGTCGATCGACTGCACCGCAGGGTGCTGCAATCCCGCGCGGCCCTCGAGGTACAACTCGCCCAGCGGGCCACCGCTGCCCTCGAACTCGGATTGAGCGGGGCGCTCGACCCCGTCGAAGGCATCCTCGTCGCCGACGCCGCCCAACGGGCGGTGGCCCTCGCCCCGGTTCGGGTCGTGCGCGACGGCCTCGACGGCCCGGACGAGTTCGACGCCCTGGAACCGTTCCACCCCCAGCCCTCCACGGACCGGGCCCTCGTCGAGAGCGAACTGTCGCGGGCACTTCGGGCCGTGCTCGCTTCCTACGACACGACCACCCTCGCCCACGACGCCCCCGGCGCGGAGGCGCTGCGCCGTCTGGACGCCGCGTGGTACCGCCTGGAGGTGGCCCGCCGCTTCCACAACGCCCACGTCGCCGAAGTGCGGCGCCTGCGCTCCCATCTCGTGGTGCGGCTCCTCCGCCTCGCCGGACGAGCCCCCATGCCGGGCTCCTTCGAGATGGACGACGCGCGAGGGCAGCGCGACCATTAGGCGGTGAACATGGCCTACCCACCCCCGCAGGGCGCGCGCCTGCACGCCTCACCGCCACCGTGGACACCGCCCGTGCGTCACCGCATCGCGGGAGCCCTCGGCGTGCTCGGCGGCATCCTCGCTGCTCTCGCCCTCACCGCGACCCTCGCCCTCATCGTCGCCGACGCCGGTGGCGGGGCAACCGTCATCGCCTCGCTCCTCGCCCTGGTACCGCTGAGCGTCGTGCTGTTGGCCGTGCGGTGGCTCGATCGCTGGGAACCCGAACCGCGCGGCGCGCTGCTGTTCGCGCTGCTCTGGGGCGCCGGGGTCGCCACGCTGCTGTCCCTCATCATCAACACCTCCGTCGCGACGGCCGTCTACGAGATCACCCTCGACGCCCGCCAGGCCGAGTTCGTTGGTGCCGTCTTCGTCGCACCCGTGGTGGAGGAATCGGCCAAGGGGCTGGGCGTCCTCGCCATCTTTCTCGCCCGCCGTCACTATTTCGACACCCCGGTCGACGGCGTCGTCTACGCGGCGATGTCCGCAGCCGGCTTCGCCTTCGTCGAGAACATCCTCTACTTCGGCGACTCCCTCGACGTCCTACCCCAGATCTTCTTCATGCGGGGCATCCTGTCGCCGTTCGCGCACGTTTTGTTCAGCGCCTTCATCGGACTGGCTCTTGGGCTCGCAGCCCGCCAGGCTCGCGGCGCGTGGCTGCCTGCGCTGCCGCTGGGCTGGCTCCTCGCGGTCGGCCTGCACGCCCTGTGGAACCTCTCGGCCTTCAGCGGCTCGTTCTTCGGGGTCTACATCGTCGTGCAGATGCCGCTGTTCGCCACCATGGTCGCCGTGATGTGGTGGCTGCGCCGTCGTGAGCAAGCCGTGCTGCGGCAACGTCTCACGGAGTACGGACGTGCCGGCTGGCTGGCACCGTTCGAGATCGCCATGCTCA
>DATGSB010000140.1:0-3089 GCA_035303045.1 Actinomycetaceae bacterium
GTACCCCAGCGGTTGGAGTGACACCCGCATTCCGGTAAACTCCTCCAGGCGAAAGTTCGCCAGTTGGCCCCGTCGTCTAGCGGCCTAGGACACCGCCCTCTCAAGGCGGCGGCGCCGGTTCGAATCCGGTCGGGGCTACACGTTCAGCGGCTCTCACCCTCGCGGGTGGGGGCCGCTGCTGCTTGCAGGCCAACCGGCGCCCGGCGGCGGAAGGCGGAATGTTCCGCGGCTGCCACCGTGTGCTGGAGCGCCCCGCTAGGCCACGATGGCGCCATGACCACTGCGGGAATTCACGGCGCGGACGTCGCGGCGTTGCGCCAATCGGCACTCACGTTGGCTGACGGCGCCCATCACATCTCGGTGATCTCCATTGTCATCACCATGAGGCTCCAGACCCTGCCGTGGCGAGGCCCGGACGCCGCGCGGTTCAGCGCGAGCTGGCACGAGGAGCACGTGCCCCGGCTCCAGCAGGTGAGCACCGCGCTGCGGGAAGCCGCACAGCACCTCGCGCAGCACGCGGAGGAGCAGGAGCGCGCCAGCGGCGGCGCCACGGGCGGCGGCGAGCTGCTGGGCAAGGTCACCACCGCGCTCGGTACCCTCGCGTCGCTGCCCGACCTCGCCCAGTTCGCTCGGATGGTTCGGGAGGCCGGCAACGTCGACGTCACCGACCTCGCCCGGGCGTGGGAGCAGGCGGCGCCGGTCACCGAGGCCGGAGCACGACTCAGCAAGGTCGCCGGCAGCGTCGGCACCGCCGTCAACCTCGTCGATCTCCACCGCGCCATCAAGGACGGCGACTACCACGGGATGTTCACCAACGGTTCGTCCCTCGCCGTGACCGCTGGCGTCGGCCTCAAGGTCATTTCCGCCGGCGCCGGGGCCGCGGTGGGGGTTTCCGCCGGCGTGGGCGCTCTCGCCGGTACCGCCATCAACAACGCCATGGAGGGCACCGCCTACGGCGACCGTGTGCAGGACAACTTCGAGGCGGTCTTCGACCGCTTCGGGGCCGCCGGCATGCTCCTCACCCCCGGCGTCCTGCTCAAGTCGGCCGTCGACCCACTCGTGGCGCCGCGCGACCCCGGCATCGACCCCATCCCCTGACGATCCTCTAATCTGAGCTACGAACGACGACGAGGGGGCGGATGTGCTGCGCGTGAAGATCCATGGGGCGGGAGTCCCGAGCGTCGTCCTCGGCGGCGGAGACCGACTGCTGTTCGGCCGCAAGCCGGAACAAGCGCTCGCCGACGACGCCGAGGGGCAGCTGCGCTACACCACCCTCACCCTGCCCCGCGTCGCCCCGCACGTGTCCCGGGTCGTCGCCGAACTCACCGTCGGGGACGAGGTGGCGCGATTGCGGTGGCACGGCTCCACGACCGCGCAGCTTTCGAGCCTCTTCGACGCCCCCGGCGGTGCGCGCCGCGTGGTGCTGTCCCAGGGCATGGGAGCCCTCCTGGATGAAGGGGAGAATCAGGTGCTCGTGCTGCGGGGGCGGCAGAGCGGAGCGGACTCCTTCACCGACCTCGTCATCATCATCGACGTCGCCGAGGTGTCGACCGAGGCCGAAGCCGCCGAGGCGACCCCCGTCCCCGCCATCGATCGCGACGATGAGGTGACGACGAAGGCGCCCGCGCTCGAGCGCTGGTCCCGGGAATGGTACGTCGCCTTAGCGTTGGCCGAGCCATGGCTCGTGGGTGCTGACGATTACCCGCGGCCGGCGTCCAACCGAGAGATCTTCGAGCGAATCATGGAGCTGCGGGGGCACGCCTGGAACCTCGCCCGGCCCCAGCGGGTGGACGACGCGATCCGCGCGGTGGCCCGACTGGCCTTCGGGCCTCACGATGATCCCTTCACCACCACGCAAGGCCGCGTGCAGAATGTCCGCTTCGCCGTCGGCAAGCGGGCCGCGGAGGTGGGCCTCGTGACGACCCAGGATCTCGACGACGTCCTGGCCGCCAAGGCGCGCGGCCACGGCCTCAACCCGGGCGCCAGCCGCGCCGACTGACGCCGCGCGCGGGCACCGCTCGTTCTTGCAGTGTCTGCAAAATTGTTCGTATGGTCGATCGTCGTGACCTCGACCGAGCATCGGCCCGCCAACGGTGGCGCGCAAGCCCGCGCCGCTGATGGCATATCAGCCGGGCGCGCACGACGCTTCGAGCGGTTTGCGCCGCGGTACCCAAGCGAGGAAGGCCGGGGCGGTTGACGGCTGAGGAAACCAACGGCGCCAGTGGCGAGAGGGCACCGCGTTCCGTGAGCCGTAACGTCGTGCTCGCCGTCCTCGTTTCCGGGGCGTTCGTCATCATCCTCAACCAGACGCTGCTGAACACGGCGATCCCCGCGTTCATGGCCGACTTCGGGATCACCGCGAACTCGGCGCAATGGGTGACGACGATCTTCATGCTCGTCAACGGGATCATGATTCCCGTCACGGCGTTCCTCATCCAGAAGTTCACCACGCGGTCCCTCTTCCTCACCGCGATGGGCCTGTTCAGCCTCGGCACGCTCATGGCCGCGCTGGCGCCGGTCTACGAGGTGCTGCTGGCCGGTCGCGTCGTGCAGGCCGCGGGTGGCGGGATCATCACGCCGCTGATGCAGACCATCCTGTTTGCCATCTTCCCGCTGCACAAGCGCGGCACGGCGATGGGGACCTTCGGGCTCGTCATCGCGTTTGCCCCGGCGGTCGGGCCGAGCCTGTCCGGCTGGATCGTGGACCGGTTCCCGTGGCAGTCCATCTTCGTCATGATGCTGCCGATCGCGGTGATCGACATGATCATCGCGTACTTCATCCTGCGCAACGTCACCGAGCGCACGTTTCCGCGACTGGACGTGCTCTCGATCATCCTCTCTTCGTTCGGCTTCGGTGGTCTGCTGTTCGGCCTCGGTGGGGCCGGCAACACGGGCTGGGGAAGCCCCGAGGTGTACCTCCCGCTCATCGTCGGCGCGATCGTGCTCGTCTGGTTCATCCGGCGTCAGCTGAGGTTGGACGGGCCGATCCTGGAGTTCCGAGTGCTGCGATACCGCATGTTCACCCTCAACACGGTGCTCGGCATGCTGGTGTTCATGGCGCTGGTCGGCGGCATGCTCGTGCTGCCGCT
>DATGSB010000141.1:0-2796 GCA_035303045.1 Actinomycetaceae bacterium
CCGTTCTCGATGAGAGAGAGTTGGCTCGTGGTCGAACCGATCTGCGCGGCAAGTTCCTTGAGCGTGAGGCCCGCGGCGCGGCGGGCATGCCTGATGCGTCGGCCAAGGACCAGCGGGTCGGAGGCCGCTGAGGGCGGCGAGGCCGCACTGGAGGTCATATTTTGACCCTAACGAAAATCTTGCGATTTTTTCCAGGGGCGGAAGTAGGAATCCAGGCGATTTTCCGTCAGAGTAGGAACTATCGCACCGAGAAGGAGTCTTGATGGCGCAGTCAACATCAGCCACGCACCCTCAGATGAGTGGCGTTCCCGTCTCTGATCCGGCCCTGAAGCAGTGGATCACCGAGGTCGCTGAGCTCACTCAGCCGGCGCATATCTATGTCTGCGACGGTTCAGTGGCTGAGCGCGATCGGCTGTATGACGAGCTCGTCGCCGGCGGCACGCTGACGAAGCTCAACGAAGCGAAGCGGCCCGGCAGCTACCTCGCCCGCTCCGAGCCTTCCGATGTCGCGCGCGTCGAGTCACGCACGTTCATCTGCTCCGAGAACGAGGCCGACGCCGGCCCGACGAACAACTGGGCCGAGCCCACCGCCATGCGTGCGGAGCTGCGCGAGGTGTTCGCCGGGTCGATGCGGGGGCGCACGATGTACGTCGTGCCGTTCTCCATGGGCCCTCTCGGGGGCCCGATCTCCCGGCTGGGGGTCGAGATCACCGACTCCGCCTACGTGGTCGTCAGCATGCGGATCATGACCCGCATGGGCGAGGAGGCGCTGCGCCTCATCCAGGCCGGGCAGGACTGGGTACCGGCCATCCACTCGGTGGGCTACCCGCTGCAGGTCGAGGTCGACGGCGAGCTGCAGGAACGCCCGGACGTCGCCTGGCCCTGCGACGACACCAAGTACATCTGCCACTTCCCCGAAACCCGGGAGATCTGGTCCTACGGCTCCGGGTACGGCGGCAACGCGCTGCTGGGCAAGAAGTGCTACGCCCTGCGGATCGCCTCGGTGCTGGCGCGCGACGAGGGCTGGCTGGCCGAGCACATGCTCATCCTCAAGCTCATCAGCCCCGAGAACCGCGAGTACCACGTCGCCGCCGCCTTCCCCTCGGCCTGCGGCAAGACAAACCTCGCCATGCTGCAGCCGACACTGCCGGGCTGGCGGGCGCAGACCATCGGCGACGACATCGCCTGGATGAAGATCGGCGAGGACGGCCGCCTGCGGGCGATCAACCCCGAGGCCGGGTTCTTCGGCGTTGCTCCCGGTACGGGCGAGAAGACGAACCCGACGGCGATCGCCTCGCTCAGCCACGACGTCATCTTCACCAACGTCGCGCTCACCGACGACGGCGACGTGTGGTGGGAGGGCCTGACGGACGAGCCGCCCGCCCACCTCATCGACTGGCAGGGCAACGACTGGACGCCGGATGCGGACCGCCCGGCCGCTCACCCCAACTCCCGCTTCACCGTCGCCGCCAGCCAGGCGCCGTCGATCGCGCCGGACTGGGAGAGCCCGGAAGGCGTGCCCATCGACGCGATCCTCTTCGGCGGGCGCCGCGCCACCAACGTGCCGCTGGTCTCGGAGGCCTACGACTGGAAGCACGGCGTCTTCCTCGGTGCGACGATCGCCTCGGAGCAGACCGCGGCGGCCGAGGGCACCGTCGGTCAGCTGCGCCGCGACCCGTTCGCCATGCTGCCCTTCTGCGGCTACAACATGGCTGACTACTGGTCGCACTGGTTGACCATGGGCGAGAAGCTCGGGGAGAAGGCCCCCAAGATCTACCAGGTCAACTGGTTCCGCCGCGGCACCGACGGCTCGTTCCTCTGGCCCGGATTCTCGGAGAACTCCCGGGTGCTGGAGTGGGTCACCCGCCGCGTGGCCGAGGAGGCCGAAGCCGGCGACGGCGCCACCGGGCGCGTTCCCGTCGACCTCAACCTCGAGGGCCTCGACATCACCGAGGAGGCGATGGAGCAGCTGTTCGCCGTCGACCCCCAGGCGTGGCTCGCGGAGGCCGACCAGATCGCGGAGTTCTTCGCCACCTTCGGCGACCGGCTCCCGGCGGAGCTGCCGCGCCAGCTCGATGAGCTGCGCGCGCGTCTAGCCCAGAGCTGACGCATCCGACAACGCTAAGTCGCCCAACAACGAAGCGGGCCGCCACCGATCTGGTGGCGGCCCGCTTCGTTGTTGCTCAGGCGGCGTAGTTCAGGCCGCGATCAGTTCGCCAGCCCCGCAAGCAGGGCGTTGAACGTCTGCGATGGCCGCATCACGGCGTCCACCTTGTCCTTGGCCGGGCGGTAGTACCCGCCGATCTCCACGCTCGTGCCCTGGACGGCCGCGAGCTCCTCGACGACCGTCTGCTCGGCCTCGGCGAGCTGCTCGGCCAGCGGGGCGAAGTCCGCCGCGAGGTCCGCGTCGTCGGTTTGCGCGGCGAGCTCTTGGGCCCAGTACAGGGCAATGTAGAAGTGGCTGCCGCGGTTGTCGATGCCGCCCAGCCTGCGTGAGGGCGACTTGTTCTCCTCGAGCAGGGTCCCCGTCGCCCGGTCGAGGGCCTCCCCCAGAATCTGCGCGCGCGGGTTGTCCTGCGTGCGCCCGAGGTGCTCCAGGCTCACGGACAGGGCGAGGAATTCCCCGAGGCTGTCCCACCGCAAGTAGTTCTCGCTCACGAGCTGCTGCACGTGGCGCGGCGCGGAGCCGCCCGCGCCGGTCTCGAAGAGGCCGCCGCCGTTGATGAGCGGGACGATCGACAGCATCTTCGCGCTCGTGCCGAGCTCGAGGATGGGGAAGAGGTCGGTGAGGTAGTC
>DATGSB010000142.1:0-3240 GCA_035303045.1 Actinomycetaceae bacterium
TGCGGGCCCAGTGGGCGCCAGCTCATCGCACGGGTGGCGGCGGATCTCCACGCGATCATCACCGGCAGTTTCGACTCGGAACTTCACAGCTTCATCGAGCCCCTCGAGAAGCTTGGGCTCCGCAGCGACGCAGGCGCCGGCCTGCGCCTGCGGGCCTCGGAGCTGCGAGGCCATCTATGACGTCATCGGATGCCGAGCTGCGCGCCCGGGCATCGGCGATCGAGCGTGCCCTGGCCAGCAGCGAGCCACACCTCGATCCCGCCGTTCTGGCCCAGGCACGGGAGGATCTGTCCGCCGTGCGCCGGCGCCTCGCGCTCGGTGTGGGCCACACCGTGGTCGCGCTCGTCGGGGGCACCGGCTCGGGCAAGTCCTCCCTGTTCAACGCGATCTCCGGATTGTCCTTCGCCGACGTCGGCGCCCTGCGGCCCACCACGCAACAGGCCGCCGCCTGCGTCTGGGGGGAGGCCGCCACCGGGCTCCTGGACTTCCTCGACATCGACCCCGCTCGCCGCATCCAGCGCGAAAGCGAGCTCGACGGCACTGACGAGGGCGATCTCAACGGCCTCGTGCTCCTCGACATGCCCGACCACGATTCGGTCCAGGAGTCCCACCACCGCCAAGTCGACCGCCTACTGCCGCTCGTGGACGTCCTGCTATGGGTCGTCGATCCGCAGAAATACGCCGACCACGCGCTGCACTCGAAGTACCTCGCGGCCCTGAGCGACCGCGCCGATGCGATGATCGTCCTCATCAACCAGGTCGACACCGTGCCCACCGGAGCCGCGGAAGTCATCGAATCCTCGATGCGCGAACTGCTGGACGCCGGGGGCCTTCCCGAGGTGCCCGTCATCCTCACCTCGACGGTCACCGACGAAGGCGTCGGGGCCGTGCGGGAGCGCCTCGCGACGGTCGTGGCCGAGCCCTCGATGGCTGCACGTACCGCCCAGGCCGAACTACGAGCCATCGCCCACCGCCTCGCCCCTCACCTCGGCTCAGCGCCCTCCCAGCCGCCCGCGGAGATCGGCGCTGTCGCCGCGCGCGACCTCACCCGCGCGAGCGGGCTGGCGCCGGCGGCGGCTTCCCTTCGCGCGGGGGCGCGGCGGCTGACCGTAAGTCAGCCCCCGGCCCCCCAACCCCCGGCCCGGGGAACGGTCGAGGCCGTCCGGTCCCGCGCCGTGCGGCAGGCCCAACACGGGTTGCCGCAGCGCTGGCAGGATTCCCTCGCCACGGCAATGTCCTCCACCGCCCGCCTCCACCGGGCGCTGGAGGAGGACCTCGCATCCGTCACGCCCCCGTCACTGCGCCTGCCTCGCCCGCGCCGCACCCGGCTGGCCGGTGGCGTCCTCGCCATCGCCGGCCTCATCCTCGGCCTCGTCGTCGGCATCGCCGCGCTTGCCGGGGCCCAGCTCCCGCCGGCCCTGGCTCTCGGGGCGGCTGCTCTCGTGGTCGTGGGCGGGGTTCTCGCGCTGGCCGGACATCGCTGGCTCGGGCGAGAGGCGGACCGCCTCGTGCGAGATTACGAGCGGCGGATGCGAGACGTCATCGACGACGCCGTCTCGACCCACCTGCTGCGCCCAGCCGGCGACGTGCTCGCCCGGCACGAGGAACTCCGCAGCGCGCTCCACCCCTAGGCCCACACTCTCGGCGCCCCCACCACTCCATCCACACCGTGGCCTCGACGCGCCCACGGCGGCAGGGGCGCTGCCACGCTCACCACCGAGCGGCCGGACCCACCGGCCACGACGATGGAGAGTGCGATGAGCGACGTCAACGCGATTACCGTGACCGGCCACGTGGGTACGAATCCCGAGTTGCAAGTCACGCCGACGGGTCGGGAGGTGACCCGGTTCCGATTGGCGGTCAACGCGGGATACCGCGGCCCCGATGGCCAGTGGGTTGAGCGCGACCCGCAATGGTTCAGCATCAAGGTGTGGGGCGAGCACCGGGCCCGCAACGTAGCCGATTCGGTGCGAAAGGGCATGCCCGTCGTCGTCCAGGGAGCGCTGAGCGTGGATCGATGGGAAGGCCAGGACGGCGAGCGGTTCGACAGCGTCATCACGGCACGGTCCGTCGCGGTGCCCATCGAACACGGGCGGGTGACCTACGCCCGGGTCGTGCGCGAGGCGGCTAACGGCGCCGGAGCGCCGGAGGACGCCGATGCTCAGGCGGGCGGGGGAGGAGCGCAAGCCTCGGGCGCTGCACCATCCGCCGTCCAGGTGCCGCAGGCACCGGACAGCGTCGAGCCCGCCGAGCCGGATCCGTGGGAGCGGGCCGAACAGGCAGGCTGAGCGCGCGGGTACCGGGGAGCCAGGCGTTGGCCTACGCTGGTCCAGGTCGCCGATGGGCGGTGACACCCGCACGATTCAGCAGGGAGTGACGTGGCCGAGTACATCTACTCGATGGTCAGGGCGCGCAAGGCGCACGGTGAGAAGGTCATCCTCGACGATGTGACCATGGCGTTCCTGCCGGGCGCGAAGATCGGCATGGTGGGCCCGAACGGGGCCGGTAAGTCGACCATCCTTCGCATCATGGCCGGGCTCGATCAGCCCTCCAACGGCGAGGCGCGGTTGTCGCCCGGTTACACGGTCGGCATCCTCGAGCAGGAGCCCCGGCTGGATGAGACCAAGTCGGTGCTGGAAAACGTCCAGGAGGGCGTCGCCGACATCAAGGGCAAGGTCGACCGGTTCAACGAGATCGGCGAACTCATGGCCGACCCCGACGCCGATTTCGACGCGCTCATGGCCGAGATGGGCACCCTGCAGACCGAGATCGACGCGGCCAACGCGTGGGATCTGGACGCCCAGCTCGAACAGGCCATGGACGCACTTCGGCTGCCGCCCAGCGACGCCGACATCAGCGTGCTGTCCGGTGGTGAGCGGCGCCGCGTCGCGCTGTGCAAGCTCCTCCTCGAGCAACCGGACCTCCTCCTGCTCGACGAGCCGACGAACCACCTCGACGCCGAGTCGGTGCTGTGGCTGGAACAGCACCTCGCGAAGTACCCGGGTGCGGTTATCGCCATCACCCACGACCGGTACTTCCTCGACCACGTCGCCGAGTGGATCGCCGAGGTCGACCGCGGGCGTCTCTACCCGTATGAGGGCAACTACTCCACCTACCTGGAAAAGAAGGCGGCCCGGCTGGAGGTCCAGGGTAAGAAGGACGCCAAGCTGCAGAAGCGCCTCAAGGACGAGCTGGAGTGGGTGCGCTCCAGCGCGCGCGGGCGGCAAGCCAAGTCGCGAG
>DATGSB010000143.1:0-2013 GCA_035303045.1 Actinomycetaceae bacterium
CCAAGGCGCTGTTCATGAGAGCCCCCAGCCTTCTGCAGATCCTCATCGTCGTCCTCATCATCGTGCTGCTCTTCGGCGCGCGCCGGCTGCCCGACCTCGCGCGCAGCGTGGGGAAGTCATTGAAGATCTTCAAGTCCGAAGTCTCAGATCTCACGGGCGACAGTGATTCCGAGCCTTCGGCGGCGCCTCCGCACTCTCAGTCGTCCACGACGCAGACCGGCAGCGCATCGACCGACCGCCCGCGGGCGGGTGACAGCGCCCAGACTCCAGCCGAGGGTGGCAGCACCCGCGACCGGTGACCGAACCACGGCGCAGCCCGCGCCCCCGGCGTAAGGGCAATCCCGAGGGGCGCATGCGGCTCATGGAGCACGTGCGCGAACTGCGCCGCCGCGTGCTGCTCGGCATCCTCGGCCTGGGCATCGCGGCGATCCCGGCGTGGTTCGTCTACCTCCCGGTGTTCCGCGCCATTCAGGCCCCCATCGCGGCGCTCAACGACGCCCAGCTGGAAGCCGCCCTGATCTTCACCACCCCGGCCGCGGCTTTCGACATGCGCATCCGGGTCACTTTCTGGCTCGCCACGTTCCTCGCCAGCCCCTGGTGGCTCTACCAGCTATGGCGCTTCATCAGCCCCGGGCTGAAGAAGAACGAGAAGCGCTACGCACTGGCATTCGTCGCGGCGGCGGTGCCGCTCTTCATGCTCGGCGCGGGCCTGGCGTGGCTCGTCCTCCCGAATGCGGTCTCGGTACTTGCCAGCTTCGCTCCCGAGGGCGCGCTGAGCTACATGCCGGCCACCGACTACCTGCGCTTCGTCATGCGCGTCGTCATGGCCTTCGGGCTGGCCTTTCTCGCGCCCCTCGTCATGGTGGCGCTCAACGCGATGGGAGTCGTCTCGGGGCACCAGCTGCGCAACGGCTGGCGGTGGGCCGTCATCGCCGCCTTCGTCTTCGGGGCGCTGGCCAGCCCCACTCCCGACGCCTACACGATGATCGCCATCGCACTGCCCACCCTCGCCCTGTACTTCGCCGCCGTGGCGATCGCCATCCGACGCGACAAGCGTCGGGCGGCCCGAGAGGCGGCGCAGCCGGCGTGAGGCTGGGGCTGCTGATCAATCCGACGGCGGGTCGCGGGGGAGCCGACCGGCACGTCGCCGAGTGCCTCCGGGCCCTGGCCAAGTACGACATCGTGCAACTGTCGCGCCCCTCCTACGCCGAAGCCGCGGCCACCGCGCGGAGCGCGCTGACGGAGGGGCTCGATGGCCTCGTCGTCGTCGGCGGGGACGGCATGGTGCATCTGGGCGCCAACGTGCTCGCCGGCACGAGCGTGCCGCTGGGAATCGTTGCCGTGGGCAGCGGCAACGACGTCGCCGGAGCCCTGGGACTGCCGGTCCACGACGTCGCGGGCTCCCTCGACGTCATCACCTCGGCCTTGGCCCGCGGGGAGTACCGCGCCGTCGACGCTGTGGCCGTGAGCCGGCCGGGACGCCCGCCCCACCACTGGTACGTCAGCTCGCTGTGCACGGCGATCGAGGCGGCGGTGGCCCAGCGTGCGACCACACTGCGCTGGCCCCGGCACGGGGGACGCTATGTGCGCGCGGCGCTGCGGGAGGTGGCGACCTTCCGCCCCTACGGACTGCGCATCGTGGCCGACGGGGAGCGGTGGCAGGGGCCGGTGACACTGGCGGTGGTCGCGAGCACCGCCGTGTTCGGCGGGGGGATGCGCATCGCCCCGGAGGCGCGCCCGGAAAGCGGCACGATGGAACTCGTCATCGCCGCCCCGCTGGCGCGCAGGAGGCTTTTGCGACTGCTCCCCAAGCTGTACAGCGGCGGCCATATCGGCCACCCCGCGGTCACCGTCCGGCGGGTGCACAGCGTGCGCATCGAACGTTCGCCCGGCGTGGGCCGGCCCCCGCCACCGGCCTTGGCCGACGGCGAGCTCGTCGGCCACTTGCCCCTGCAGTGCGACATCCATCCGGGTGCGCTGCGGGTCCTGCAGGCGGAAAGTGCGCGCCAGCAT
>DATGSB010000144.1:0-2211 GCA_035303045.1 Actinomycetaceae bacterium
TCGCGAATAGTGTCGGCGCACCGTCGTGGATCGGCTTGCTGGGCATCGTCATCGGTAACCTGCTCAAATTCGTCACCACCCCGACGGCAGGATGGCTCAGTGACCGTTACGGTCGTCGGCCGGTGTTCCTTGCGGGTGCGATCGGTGCCGCCGTCCTCGCCTTCCCGTTCTTCTTCCTCCTGGATACCGGAACGCCCATTCTGGTCTGGCTCGCTCTCGTGCTCATCTTCACGTTCTGCAACGACGCGATGCTGGCGGCCCAGTCCGGCTTCATGTCGGAACTGTTCGACGTGCGGTACCGCTACACGGGCGTCACCTTCACCCGCGAGGTCACGGGCGCCGTCGTCGGAGGCACGCTGCCGTACATCGCGGCAGCTCTCACCGCTCTGGCCGGCGGCGAATTCTGGCTCGTAGCGTTGTACTGCATCATGCTCATGCTGCTCTCCGCGCTCGGCATGCTCCTGCTCCCCGAGACACGCAAATTCGTCACCGGAGCTCCGGCACCCAGCGTCTCCCCGTAGCCGACACTCCGCGGTGTCGGACGCCGGCGCTGAGCCTGGCCGAACTGGAGGTGTCAAGCCCTGGGTTTCGTGGACAGCGGGTTAGCAGTACTTCGTTGAGTTCCCGGCATCCGTGTGCCGTTGCGATCGGCTCGGCATGGTGCCGCCTGTGCCGCCCTGCGCTGTGCGGCCCCGGCTCCGGCTCCGGCCGGGTGGCGGGCCGCTTGCGGGGAAAAGGCGGCGACAGGGGCGGGGCCTCGGCTCAGTCGTTCTCATTCACGCACGCCCTCTGCGAGCCGATGGAGATCATCGTGTCCGGGTCCTCGATCCTCGTGAGCGAGTTCCCGCACAAGTTGCGGCCGTCTTCGTATTTGTACCATCCGATCCACTTGTAGTAGGCGTTCGCTGCGAAGCAGGGGACTTCCACCGGATCGTCCTCCGTCAAACCCCAGCCCAGGCAGTCCCCGGATTCGAGGTTGCCCGTGCCGTCGTTGAATACCGTACTGGCTATTTCGGCGACGGGGGCGGCAGACGTGTACAGGACCCCTGCGATGACAGCGAGCACCAGGGCTGTCACCCAGCCGCTGCCGTCACCTCCCGACTTCTTGTCGGTGGACGGCTTTTCCGTGCTCTTGCCTTCGGGGGGTTTATTCCCGGTCGCCTTATTCTGCTGAGGGCGTCGGTCCGGTTCGGGCTCCGCGGGCTTCCTCGGCGGTTGCCGGCCGGATGTGCCTTGGGACTCCTTACCGGATTCGCCGTCGACCTTCCGGCGGAGCGCGTCCTGCTCGTTTCGCTGGGTGTACTTCTTCGTCTCGGGCAGTTCCTGCGCGCGGGTTCTGTGGAGTTCGACGACCTGGGTGAGGTCGTCGGGCAGCCAGTCCTGGTCCGGTCGGTGGGGGCCGGATGGGGCGAGTGCGGCGAGTTCGTCGAGCAGGTCGCGGGGTGGCGGCCGTTCGGCGGGGTCTTTGGCCAGGCAGAAGTCCACCACGTCGGCGATGAGCTCGGGCACTCCGGACAGGTCGGGTTCTTCGTGTACGACCCGGAAGAGCATGGCTTGGGCCGGGCCGTCGCCGAAGGGGCTGCGTCCGGTCGCGGCACAGGCCAGGACGCAACCCAGGGAGAACACGTCCGAGGCGGGGGCGACCTCGTGTCCGCGGGCCTGTTCGGGGGACATGAAGGCGGGCGTACCCAGCACCGTGGAGGTCTGGGGCTGGAGTTGGGTGTAGGACGTGGCGTCCATCGCACGGGCGATGCCGAAGTCGATGACGCGGGGCCCGTCGGAAGTGAGCAGGATGTTGGCGGGTTTGAGGTCGCGGTGGACGATCCCGCAGTCGTGGACTGCGGCGAGTCCTTCGGCCAGGCCGGCGCCGAGCACGCCCACGGTTTCCGGTGGCAGGGGTCCGCGACCGGTGAGGGCGGTGTGCAGGGAGGGGCCGGGGATGTAGGCGGTGGCCAGCCAGGGCGGTTCGCCTTCGGTGTCGGCGTCGATGACGGGGGCGGTGTAGGCGCCGCTGACTTTGCGGGCGGCGGCGACTTCGCCGGCGAATCGGAGGCGGAAAGCGGGGTCGCCGGCTAGTTCGGAGCGCACCACTTTGACGGCGACGAGGCGTTTGCCGGGGGAGCGGCCCAGGAAGGCGTGTCCCATTCCGCCTTCTCCCAACCGTGCATGCAGCTCGTAGGGGCCGATGCGGGTGGGGTCGCCGTCGCGCAG
>DATGSB010000145.1:0-10090 GCA_035303045.1 Actinomycetaceae bacterium
GGTCCGTGGGGCTGCCCAGCCGGGTCGTCATGGGCTTCGCCCCGCCCGAGCGCCCCGGGACGAGCGTGGAGATCACCGGTGACGACGTGACCGCCTGGGTGGAGATCGCGTTCGCCGACCACGGCTGGGTGCCGTTCTATCCCACGCCGGACGAGGACCGGATCCCGCAGGTGGAAGAGCCCGACCCCCGCGACAGGCCGCAACCCCAGGTGCTGCAGCCCCCGCCGCCCGCACCCGAGCCACCCGACCCGCCGCCGACCGACCGCGACGAGGTGAGCGCGGAAGAGGACGAGCTCGAGGAGGAGGAGCCCCTCGGCGGCATGGCGCTCGTCGCGCTCATCGCCGGGGGAAGCCTCCTACTGTTCCTGGCGCCCCCGCTCGCGATCGTCGGATACAAGCTGTGGCGCCGTCGGCGTCGCCGCCGCCGCGGCGCACCCGCTCTCCGGTCGGCCGCCGCGTGGCGCGAGGTGGAGGACCACCTGCGGGATCTCGCGATCGCAGCGCCGAAATCGGCCACGCGCAACGAACAGGCCCGCCACATGGTCACCGCCCTGCCCGCCCGCACGCCCGAACGCGACGTCGGCATCATCACGCTCGCCCAGCGAAGCGACGCCGTCGTCTTCGGGCCCGACACGCCCACCGACGACCATGCCCACGAACAATGGCGGCTGGCCCGTGCCACCACCACGGCACTGCGTTCGGTGGTCGGGCGGCGCCGGTGGCTACGCTCGCGCGTGTCCACCCGATCCTTGCGAAAGGGACGTTGATGCGGATCAAGCTCACCCTGCTGCGCACGGCAGCGGAGCCCGCCGACCTCGCCGTGACGGTCGACGGGCAGGCCACCGTGGCCGATGTGGCGCGGGAGCTGGCCCTCACCGACCCGCTGCCGGCCGGTCTCGACCCCGCCGACCTCCTCACCTTGCGCTACCACGGCGTGACCGCAGGCGGCGCCGACGCCCCCGTCCTGCTCGATCCACTCGCGGTCGCCAGCGACAAGCTGCGCTCGGGAGCGACGGTGTCGCTGGCCCACGCATCGGCGTTCGACTCCGGCGTGGGCGACGCGGCCCCGGTTGCGCGGCTCCGCGTCATCGACGGCCCGAGCAAGGGCCTGGAGGTGCTGCTCCCCGAAGGCACCGCCATCATCGGGCGCGGGCGAGGCTGCGACGTGCGGCTGGACGATCCGACCGTGTCGAAGGAGCACGCTCGGCTCTCGGTGTCGGACATCATCGAGATCGCCGATCTGCGAAGCGCCAACGGCCTGCTCATGGCCGGCGGCCTCGTCCAGCGGGCCCCTTTGCTGCCCGAGGACCGCATCGTGTTGGGCGACTCCACGATCGAGGTCGAACGCATCGCGGCCGCCCGGCACGCCCCACTCGACGCCGCGCAGGTCCCCTTCAACCGCTCGCCCCGAGTCGCGCCCGTCTACGACGGCGAGGAGGTCGAGGCGCCGCAGCCGCCGGAGCCACCGAAGCCGACGAAGTTCCCCATCGTCATGCTCCTGGTGCCGGGCCTCATGGCGCCGGTGATGTTCCTGGCCGGGCGCGGGCTGCTCGGCCTGGTGTTCATGGCGATGATGCCGCTGATGGTCATCGGCAACTACGTGGACCGCCGCCTCACCGGCCGGCGGGAGTACCGAGCCGCAATCGAACAGTTCGGCGAATCCGTGTCTGCGTTACGCGAGGAGCGGCAAGCAGAATCCCAGCGGGAACGCGCGCTACGGCTCGCCGAATCACCGGCCGTCACCGAGCTCCTGACCGCCACTCACCAGCTGGATCCGCTGCTGTGGACGCGCCGCCCGGAGCACGATGCCTTCCTCCACCTGCGGCTGGGGCTGGGCACGTTACCGTCGCGCAACACGATCAAGCTGCCCCGCCGCAACGACGCGTTGCCGGAGTACTGGAACCAGGTCACCGCCCTCAAGAAGGACTTCGCCGAGCTCAGTGGCGTCCCCGCCGTGGCCGACCTGCGAACCGCCGGCGCGCTGGGGATAGCCGGACCCCGCCGCCTCATGGACGATGTTGCGCGCGCCTGCGTCAGCCAACTCGCCATGTTGCATTCCCCGGCTGAGCTCGTGTTCACCCTGGCGGCCTCGGCCGCCAGCGCGCCTCGGTGGGAGTGGCTCAAGTGGCTGCCACACACCGGCTCGCTGCATTCCCCGCTGGAGGGGCCTCCGATCGGGGCGAACCCCGCCGCGGTCATCCAGCTCGTCGGGCGCATCGAGGCGCTTCTCGACGCGCGCCGGGAGGTCAAGGTCAGCCGCGACCAGCTCGTGCTGCCGATCGTCGTCCTCGTGGTCGAGGACGACGCGCCGATCGAGCGGGGACGACTCGTGCGGATCGCGGAGGAAGGGCCGAGCCTGGGCATCCACGTCGTGTGGTGTGCGGCCGCGCAGGAGCGGCTGCCCGCCGCGTGCCGCACCTTCATGACCGTGACGACGAGCAGCGAGACCACGACGGCGGGTTTCGTCACCGAGGGCACCGCGGTCCACCCCCTCGACTGCGACACGGTGGGCGCTTCGGAGGCCATGGACCTCGCCCGACACCTCGCCGCGGTCGTCGATGCGGGGGCTCCCGTCGACGACGCCTCCGACCTGCCCGACCGTGCCTCCTACCTCACGCTTGCCGGAACGGAACTCGCCGACGGGCCGCGCGCCATCCTGGAACGGTGGCAAGAAAACGGCTCCCTCGTGCCGCGCGACGGCAGCCCGCCGCGGCGGCGTCGCACCGACGCGGACCTGCGGGCCCTCATCGGTCAGGGGGCGACCGAGCCCTTCACGCTGGATCTGCGGAGCCAGGGGCCGCACGCGCTCGTCGGCGGCACCACCGGCGCGGGGAAGAGCGAGTTCCTCCAGTCGTGGGTGCTCGGGATGGCCGCCGCGCACAGCCCCGACCGGGTGACGTTCCTGTTCGTGGACTACAAGGGCGGTTCCGCCTTCGCCGACTGCGTGCACCTGCCCCACACGGTCGGCCTCGTCACCGACCTGTCGCCCCACCTCGTGCGTCGCGCGCTCACCTCGCTGCGCGCGGAGCTGCAGTACCGGGAGCACCTGCTCAATCGGAAGGGCGCCAAGGACCTGCTCGCCCTGGAGCGCACCGGCGACCCGGAATGCCCGCCGAGCCTCGTCATCATCGTCGATGAGTTCGCGGCGCTCGCCACCGAGGTGCCCGAGTTCGTCGACGGCGTCGTCGACGTCGCCCAGCGCGGCCGCTCCCTGGGGCTCCACCTCGTGCTCGCCACCCAGCGGCCCGCCGGGGTCATCAAGGAGAACCTGCGCGCCAACACCAACCTCCGGGTGGCGCTGCGGATGAACGATGAGGCCGACTCCAAGGACGTCCTCGGTCTGCCGCTGGCCGCGAGCTTCGACCCCGCGATTCCGGGCCGGGGTGCGGCACGCACGGGGCCGGGGCGGGTGACGATGTTCCAAACCGGCTACGCCGGCGGGCGCACCGGCGCGGCGGAGACGGCCGCCCAGGTGACCATCGAGACCCTTCCGCTGGGGCCGGGCGCCCCGTGGCAGCGCCCGGAGGATCCCGAGGAGGAGGCCGCCGAGCTGGTCGCGGAGGAAGGCCCGACCGACATCGCGCGCATCGTGGACGCCATCAAGGACGCCGCCCGCAACGCCAACGTGCCTGCGCCACGCAAGCCGTGGCTGCCCACGCTCGAGACCGTCATCGACCTGTCGCAGCTGCAGCCTCGCAGCGATTCCCAGCTCGTGCTCGGCGTCATCGACGACCCGGAGAACCAGGACCAGCGAACCGCGTACTTCCGCCCGGACGTCGACGGCAACATCGTGTTCTTCGGTGCCTCCGGTTCGGGAAAGTCCACCGCGCTTCGCACCTTGGCGATCGGTGCGGGTATCACCCCGCGCGGGGGGCCCGTGCACGTTTATGGCCTCGACTTCTCCGCCGGTGGCCTGGCCGCATTGGAAAGCCTGCCGCACGTCGGGGCCATCATCGACGGCGCCGACACCGAGCGAATTCAGCGTGTCCTGGCGCTGCTGCGCGACACCGTGGAGGAACGCGCGGCGCGTTACGCCGAAGCCAGCGCCTCCACGATCGAGGAATACCGCGAGATCGCCGGGCAACGCGACGAACCGCGCTATCTCTTGCTCGTCGACGGATTCGCCGCCTTCCGCGCCGAATGGGAGGCGGTCATGAGCCGGCTGCCGTGGTACCAGACGTTCACGCAGCTGCTCAACGACGGCCGGGCCGTCGGCGTGCACGTCGCGGTGACCGCTGACCGCTCGGCCACGATCCCCAGCTCGGTGGCCGGAAGCCTGCAGCGGCGAATCGTCATGCGCCAGGTCGACCCCAACGCCTATGCGGTCCTGGGCGCGCCGAAGGACGTGCTCGACGAGGACGCCCCGCCCGGGCGGGCCATCACGGGCGGCGGCAAGGAGATGCAGGTCGCCGTGCTGGGCGGCTCGAGCAACCTCGCCGATCAGGTGCGGGCGATCGACAAGCTCGCCGCCACACTGCGGCGGGCCCACGTCGCCCCCGCGCCCGCCATCCGACGCCTGCCCACCCACATCGAAGCAGCGGACATGCCCCGAAGCGTCGACGGGCTGCCGGTGCTTGGCGTGGCCGACGACACCTTGGCCCCGCTGGGCTTCGCACCGCTGGGCACCTTCCTGCTCGCGGGCCCCCCGCAGTCGGGCCGCACCAACGCGTTGCGCTGGATCGCGCACGCCATCAAGGAGGCCCACCCCGACGCCCCTCTGGTGTACCTCGGCGGGCGGCGCTCGATCCTGCGGCAGTGGGACGGGTGGCGCCACGCCGCCAGCGGCCCAACCGAGGCCGCCGAGCTCGGCACCGAACTGCTGGAACTGCTCAACGAGCCGCCGCCGGAGGGAGAGGTCGGCGTCGTCGTCATCATCGAGGCCCTGGCCGACTTCCTCGGCGGTGCCGCCGAGAAGCCCGTGACCGATCTCATCAAGGCGGTCAAACGCAACGAACACTTCGTCATCGGGGAGGGGGACACCACCACGTGGGGGTCGTCGTGGCCGCTCATCTCCGAGATCCGAAACGGCAGGCGCGGGTTGGCCCTGCAACCCGACCAGGTCGAGGGCGACGCCCTGTTCCGCACGTCCTTCCCGAGAGTGACGCGCAAGGACTTCGTCGTGGGCCGCGGGCTCGTGGTCGACAAGGCCAAGGTCCGTCGCGTGCAGATTCCCCTCCTGCCCTAGCGGGGGCGCCGGGGAGTTCTCCCCATCCCCGAAAGGCGACTTTGCCGCCCATCGCGTGTAGGAATAGTGGTGACACCTCGCCGAGGACATCGGCGTAACGCATCGAAGGAGTACCCATGGCAAACATCAACGTGTCCTATGACGAGATGAACCAGGCCGCCAACCGGCTGGTCACGGGTCGCGAGGAGCTCGAGACCAAGCTCAACGAGCTCAACGCCTTCATCGCCAACCTCGTGAGCTCCGGCTTCGTCACCGACCAGGCCTCGGGCCGCTTCCACGAGAGCATGGAAGCCTTCACGCAGGGCGCGCGCGTCACGATCTCCTCCCTCAACTCGCTGGGCGACTACCTCAACCACGCGGCCGACACCCTGCGCGCGACCGACGAGCAGCTCTCGGCACAGGCGGGCTTCTAGACCCGCACACTCGTAGTGGAGCGACGAAAGTAGAAACGGTATGCCCGACGACCTCGTGATTGACGAGGCCTACCTCCTCGAGCTGGCGAGCGATCTGGAGAACGTCGCCGGTGAACTCGAGAACCTCTGCACGGGGCTGCGCAGCATGGAGGGCCTCGTCGTGGGTGCGCCGACGCTGTTCGACAAGATGACCAGCTTCGCCGACGCGTGGTCTCGCTGCGGCGAGGACCTCGCCGAGTACGCGGACGGTGGCGCGCAGCAGGTGCGCGCGATCCTGGACGCGTTCTCCCAGGTCGACGCCGAACTCGGCAACGCGATGCAAGGCGGGGCAGGCCTTGAGATGGAGGTCAAGTGAGCGGCTACGCGGTGGCGCCGACGCGCGACCTGCCCAACATCGGGTGGGATCCCTGCCCGGGCAGCCCCGCCGACACCCGCACGCTCGCCTCCGTGCTCAGCGACTTCGCCACCCAAGCCACCGAGATGGCCTCCTTCATCTCCGGCAGGGGCGACAACGCGGGCAAGTGGGTCGGGGACAGTTTCGACACCTTCCAGCGCTCCATGGAGGACTTTCCTCCCAAGCTCGTCGAGGTCGCCAACGCGTTCGACACCGCCAGCACCGCGCTCAACGGGTGGGCCGAGGACCTCGACGCGTTCCAGGAGCGCAGCTGGGAACTCGACGGCCAACTCCGCGACAAGCGCATCGCCCTGGACGCCGCTCAGGCGGAGGTGACCGGCTGGCTCGAGCGGGGGGATGACCCCGACGTCGTCAACGCCAACGTCGAGATCCGCGACGCCGCCCAGGGGGAGGTGCGCGAGGTCGAGCGCAACATCGAGGCCCTGCATCAGGAGTACCTCGACAAGGCCCGGGAATACGGGGGACGCCTCGACGCCGCGGGAGATGCCGCCTGGGGCGGTTCGTGGTGGGACACCATCAAAGGCGCGTGGGCCGACTTCACATACTGGCTGGAGCACTCCTGGGCCGGGGACCTGGCCCGCACTCTCGCCCCGCTCGCGGACTGGGTGAGCAACGTGGGCGCCTGGGTCAGCGCGATTTCCTTCGCCGCCGCGGGTGTCGCCCTCATCATTCCCGGCGCGCAAGTCGCAGTTCCGGTGTTCGCGGCCATCGGGAGCATTTCGGGGGCCGTGTCGACCGTCGCCGACGGCGTGTTGGCGGTGGGCGGGTACCAGGACTGGAGCTTCGTCGGCGTCAGCGCACTGCGTTTCGGCGTGGGGAAGGTGTTCTCCGGGGCCTCCAAGAAGATCATCCAGAGCCACCGCAACACCCGGCGCACGAACCAGCTCGTCACCGTCACCGGGCCGGGCGGCCGGGAGCACACGTATGTGCCCTCGCTCTTCCGGATGACTGAGATGCACGGGGATGAGGTCGTGTGGCACGCGGTACGGCTCAAGGGCAGCCAGGCCAAGTGGGCGATCACCGGTTACGGCTTGGCCTCGTCGCTCACCGTGCACGAAGAGGTCCGGCCATGGGAGCTGCCACGTGGGGCGGCCTACGTCGAGGTCGGGGGATGAGACGGCGCAGCCGCAGGGAGCTTGATCGGCTCGCTGAAGCTCCCACCCTCGCTGACTTCCGCAGCGACGCCCGCGCGGTGCGTAACGATCACCTCACCGGCGCCGTCATCCTCGATTCCTATTTCACCTTCGGTGCCCTCGGCGCGGGCCTCGTCCTCCTCCTGTTCGGGGTGTACGGGGCGGCCACGGCCCCCGTGGCCTCCGGCGCGCGCACCGGCGCGATGTGGCTGACGCTTGTCGCGATCATCATCACCACGCTCGTCGTCGTCCGCCTCGTGCGCCTCATGTCGAATGCCCGGCAGGTGCGTGACGCCGTCGACGCGTTGAGCGAGGAGATGGAACGACGCGCGGCGTCCGGAGACCTACCAGCGCAGCCCGCGGACTGGGAGGGGCCCATGCCCCCGGCGGTCGACGCCGTGCGTAGGTCGTGGGTGTAGCACGTGGCGAAGTCTGCGCTGCAGCTGACCGCGGATGACCGGTGGGAGGCCGTCCTCCACGTTCCCGCGGACGCCGCCGACCTCGGCCTCCATCGCGACGAGAACGAGGCATCCGCACGGTTCCGGCGGCAGCTCGTCGACGCCATCGGGCCCGAGGCCGCGCGCCGCCACGGCACCGCCGCCGAGCGAGACTTCCTCCTGCATCGGGCGGCGCTCGCGGATTCCTCCGCCGTCTGGGGAGGTTTCGTCGTCACCTCCAGCGTCGACATCGACCCCTCGGTCACGGACCCGGCGGCTCTCGCCGCCGAGGCGGCCAAAGCCGATCCCGACGTCGTCATGCTCGCCCTGCTCGTCGGGATCACGGAGCTTCCGGAACTACCGTCCGACGGGATCGCCTCGCCGGCGGCCGCGTTGTCCCGGCTGCTCCAACAGCGCCACGGCCCTGGCTCGGCGAGCCACATCCTCGATTACGACGGCCGGCCGGCGGCCGCAGCGGTTCGCGTCGAAGAACTGGATCTCGCGGGGCGCACCATCGGCGGCCACACCCTGCCCGATGACGCCCCCGCGGCGGAACATCTCGTCGCCGAGGTGCACGTGTTGTTCCCGGAGGCCGACGCCCTCGCCACGGTCACCGCGGCGACGCTTCATCCGCCCAGCCTCAACCACGCCGTCCTGGCGGCAGGCTCGATCGCGGGAACGGTGCGGGTACGCACTGCGCGCGACCGCATGTGACGCCCGGGGCGGGGGTGCGTTAAACTTCGTCGCGTGCTGGGAACACTTCTCCTTCCGCGCCGCGACGAGGCCTCTTCTTAGCCGGCTCCTCGTTGCGGTGGTCGTTGCGTCCGGCTGACGGCAGGAAACTTTGAGGAGAAGTTCATGAAGACACGCCCAGCCACCAATCTGCAGACCACGTCGGCGATGCCCGTCGGCAAGTACCGCTCCTTCACCGCCACCAACGGCATCGCGCTGCCCGACCGGCGGTGGCCGAGCCGGGAAATCACCCGGGCCCCCCGGTGGCTGTCCACCGATCTGCGCGACGGCAACCAGGCCCTCATCGAACCCATGGATCCCACGCGCAAGCGCGTGTTCTTCGACCTGCTCGTCAGGATGGGCTACAAGGAGATCGAGGTCGGCTTCCCCGCCGCGAGCCAGGCAGACTTCGACTTCGTCCGCTCCCTGGTGGAGGACGACGCGATCCCCGAGGACGTCACGATCTCGGTGCTGACCCAATCGCGCACGGAACTCATCGAGCGCACGGTGGATTCGCTTGTCGGTGCTCCGCGGGCGACCGTGCACCTGTACAACGCCACCGCCCCCGTGTTCCGCGACATCGTCTTCCGCAACGACCGCGAAGCCACCACCGCACTCGCGGTGACCGGCACCCGCGACGTCATGGCCTTCGCCGAGAAGCTGCTCGACGACGACACGGAGTTCTCCTATCAGTATTCACCGGAGATCTTCGTCGACACCGAGCTCGACTATGCCCTCGAGGTCTGCGAAGCCGTCATGGATGTCTGGCAGCCGCAGGAGGGACGAGAGATCATCCTCAACCTCCCCGCGACCGTTGAGCGTGCCACTCCCAACGTGTACGCCGACCAGATCGAATGGATGAGCCGCAACCTCTCCCGACGGGAACACATCGCGCTGTCCGTGCACCCGCACAACGACCGGGGCACGGCCGTCGCCTCGGCCGAGCTGGCCGTCATGGCCGGCGCGGACCGGGTGGAGGGCTGCCTGTTCGGGCAGGGTGAACGCACGGGCAACGTCGATCTGCTCACCCTGGGGCTCAACCTGTTCAGCCAGGGGGTCGACCCCAACATCGACTTCTCCGACATCGACGAGATCCGTCGCACCGTCGAGCACTGCACGCAGATGGACGTGCATCCACGCCACCCGTACGGCGGAGACCTCGTGTACACGGCGTTCTCCGGATCGCACCAGGATGCGATCAAGAAGGGCCTGGCAGTGCGGGAGGAACGCGTCGCAGCGGCCGGGGGAGACGACGCCGCAGTGGTCTGGGACGTGCCGTACCTGCCGGTGGACCCGCAGGACGTCGGGCGCAACTACGAGGCCGTGGTGCGGGTCAACTCCCAGTCGGGTAAGGGCGGGGTGGCGTACCTGCTTGCCTCGACCCGCGCCCTCGACCTGCCGCGTCGCCTGCAGATCGAGTTCAGCGGCATCGTCCAGCGCCACACCGACGCCTACGGCGGGGAGATCACCGCCGAGCATCTGTGGGAGATCTTCTCTGACGAGTACCTGCCGGCACCGGAGGACTCCAACCTCGTGCGCTGGGGGCGCTACCGGCTCATCAGCACGAACCTGAAATCGGATGAGAACGGCGAAGCGACGCTGACCGTCACTCTCGGCGAGAACGGTTCGGAACGATCCCTCACCGCCACGGGCAACGGGCCGGTCGACGCGTTCACGCGTGCCCTGGGCCAGCTCGGCGTCGAGGTCGAGGTGCTCGACTACGCCGAACACGCGTTGTCCCAGGGCGGGGACGCCTCGGCCGCCGCGTACGTGGA
>DATGSB010000146.1:0-13620 GCA_035303045.1 Actinomycetaceae bacterium
GCATTCACCTCGTCACTGGCCTCGTCGACCTTGCCGATGTCGCCGTCGGTGGCGTGCACGTCATACCCAACGAGGCTCGCTGCCCCCGCGGGGCGCGCAGCCGACTCGCGGTAGTTCCACGGGTCCCATGAGTCAGTCATCGGGTGCCTCCTTCATCGTGGCCTTCCAGCGTGTCGCACGTCACGCGACGGGGCATCCGTTGGTTCGCCTGGCAGCGGCCGGGTGGTGCCGGGTACGAGGCCGCCCGAAGGACAGGGCCGCAGGTGAGGCCCGCCCGAACCAGAGGGCGGCGATCCGCTCGCTATGGGCCGATGAGCGGCGCCAGGCCGGCGCCCCGCCGGGCCGCGTCGGCCCGCCCGGTCAGCACCAGCCAGTTGCCGAGCAGTTGGTAGCCGTGCTCGCTCAGCACCGCCTCGGGGTGGAACTGCACCGCGTGCAGCGGCAGCGCCGAGTGCCGCAGCGCCATGACCTCGCCCGCGCTGCTGCGCGCCGTCACCGCCAGGTCGCCCGCAATCGTGGCCTCGGCGATGACGAACGAGTGATAGCACGTCACCTGCATGGGGCTGGGGAGGTCGGCGAAGACGCCGGAGCCATCGTGTTCGATGGTCGTCGTCTTGCCGTGCATCGCCTCGGCGGTCGCCAGCAACTCCGCGCCGAACTCCGCGGCGATGGTGTGCATCCCGTGCCCGATGCCGAGCACCGGCACCCCGCGAGCTGCCCACGGCCCCACGCCCGCGCCTCCGCCCACGCCGGGCCGGGAGGCGATCAGCACGCCGCTGACGTCACCGGCGGTGGGATCGAGCGCGGCGAAGGCCTCGCTGGAGATCACGCGGGGTTCGGCGCCGAGCTGGGTGAGGTAGCCGCGCAGGAGGCGGCCGAAGCCGTCGCGATCGTCGATGAGCAGGATCGTCACGAGGGGGAGTCCAATGTCGTGTCGTTGAACGGCATGTGCGGCGCGATCGCGGGGAACAGCCATGTGAAGCAGGCGTACACCGCGGCGACGAGAAGTAGCGCGGCGAGGATGGCGCGAAGCCACACGGGCCCGGGCAGCGCGCGCCACAGCAGGGCGTACATCAGTCACCTCCAGCGATGAGGGCCTCGGGTTGGCCATCGTTCTTGTCGATCCAATACTCGAACTCGGCGTAGGTGATCCACCGCTGCGCGGCCGAGAACAACGGATGGCACGTCGTCAGGGTCAGGTAGCGCTCCTCCGCCTGCTCGCCGGGTCGGTTGGGCACGGGGGCGAGGACCTCGACCTGGCTGGGAAGGACGATCTCGTCGTCCGTGACGGCGTACACGAGGTAGGCGTCGGCGGTTTCCACGATGAGCTCGTCGCCGTGGCGGATCTCGTCGATGCGCCGGTAGGGGGCGCCGTAGGACTGCCGGTGGGCGGCCGTGGCGAAGTTGCCGACCTCCCCGGGCAGCTGCGTCTCGGGATAGTGGCCGATGTAGCCGCGGTTGAGCACCGTGTCCATGCCGATCCCGTGGGCGATCGACACGTTGTAGTCGGGGCCGAGCCGGGGGATATGCAGCGTGGCCATCACCTCACCCTGGGAGCGGTCGTCCGGCACGGGCGGGGCGTCGGTGCGCCGCTCGGCCACCTGCGGCGGGGCCTCCACGTAGTCGGGTTCGCGCTGCCACTGGTCGAGCACGGTGGCCTGGTAACGGTGGGCCTCGACGTCGGTCCACCACAGCTGCCACACGATGAACAGGCCGAGGAGGAGGCCGAGGGTGATGAGCAGTTCGCCGAGGACGCCGATGAACCCGGCAACAAAGCCCCGCCGTGGCTTGCGGCGCCGCCGCCGCGGGGGCCCGGCGCTGCCGATCCGCTCCCGCGTGTCCGTCGTTGCCATGCGCTTCCTCAGTTGCTGTCGGCCTGCTGGGCGGCGTAGGACGCCGGCACGCGAGCATATTCCATTCGGGTGGCCCCGAGGTAGGGCGGCATGTCGAGCTGGTCGTGCTTCTCCATGCCCCACCCGAGGTTGATGGCCTCAACGTATTGCAGGTACACCTGCACGCCCGGGGAGGCCAGGACGGCGTCGGCGAGGTGGTCGGGGTCCCCGATCGCCGCGATCCGGTAGGGCGGGGAGTAGTGACGGCCGTGGAGCAGCAACACGTTTCCGACACACCGCACCGAGGAATCCGCCGAGATGCGCTGATCCTGGATCATCAGGGCCTCGGCACCACCGACCCACAGGGCGTTGATGACCGCCTCGAGGTCCTGCTGGTGGACGACGAGGTCGTCGGGGGTGAGCCCAGAGCCGGCGATATCGGCGGGCGGGGGGGCGTCCCACATTTCCACGACGAGGCCCGGGCCCGACACGGCCGTACTCCCGGAGTGGAAGGAGACGAGTTCGTCGACCTCCGCCGCCGGTGCTCCCCCCGCCTGCTCCGCGAGGAGATCCGCCACCTGGGCGCGCAGTTGGGTGATCTCGGATTCGTTGGCTTCGAGCCGTTCGCTCTCGGCGCGGGCAAGCTCGAGGAGGTTCGTCGGCTGCCGGGCCTCCTGGCCGCGAAACAGGGAGGCATTGGTGGCAAACAGCAGGCCCGCCAGCAGCGCCACGGCCAGCACCCCGATGGAGCGTCGGGCACCGCGGTTCGCGGCGGGCGGGGGCGGCTGCGGGCCGGGCGCATCGGATCGCGCCATGGCTCCTCCTCCCCTGCGGCGCCCCTACGCAAGCGGGCGGGCGTTACGCTATGCGGTGACCGTGGCGCTGGATGCCGCCACCGAGCCCAGACTAGCGAGGTGCCGCACGGCACCACCACCACGTGCGAAGGAGCGACCGTGCCGGAATCGAAGCGTCGCAAGAAGCCCAACATCACCCCGTCCGCCGCCCCGAAAAAGCAGGCGGCCAGCCCAGCGTGGTGGGTTCCCACCGCGGTGACGCTCATGATCATCGGCATGCTGTGGGTGGTCGTCACCTACGTCATCCAAGCCAAGGGACCCATCCCCGGGCTGGACAACTGGAACCTCGTGGTCGGCTTCGTACTGCTCATCGCGGGCTTCCTCATGACCCTGCGGTGGCACTAGCGCCCCCACCCCGAGTTATCCACAGGCGTGGGGATTCTGGGGATTTCTCGACGGCCCATTAGGGGATGAGCCCCTCCCGAGACCAACGTCCCTGCGGTTTCCGCGAGCGGCATCCGCGCCGGCCCGCACTTAGCCTTGAGTTCCCGCGGTAATGACATCGGTGTTGTTCTCCACAGACTTGTGCACACCTGTGGAGAACAACACCCATGTCATTCTCCCCAGCTGTGGACAGGGCTGTGGACGACGGGTCACACCGAGGCGTACTTCACCATCGAAGCCACCACGAGCATGGCGAACACAACGACGCTGGCACCCACGCTCGTCACCGTGCGGTACTTCTTCGGCGCGTAGACGAAAGCGGCGGTGAGGAGCGCGCCCACGATGAGCCCGCCCAGGTGGGCCTGCCAGGAGATCCGGGCGATGAAGAGGCTGATGACGGCGTTGATGACGAGGAGCACGAGGATCTGAGTGGTGTCGCGCCGCATCCGCCGCAAGACGACGGCGATGCCACCGAAGAGCCCGAAGACGGCGCCAGAGGCTCCCACGACGGGGGTGATCCACGCCGGGGACTGCGGAGAGGCGAGCAGCAGGACGCCCACCGAGCCGCCGAGTGCGCTGAGCAGGTAGAGCACGGTGAAGCGCCACCGGCCCAGCACGGGCTCCAACACGCTGCCGACGATCCACAGCGCATACATGTTGATCGCCAGGTGGAGGAACCCCGCGTGGAGGAAGGCGGCGGTGAGAAAGCGGTGGGGTTCCACCTCACCCAGCACGGGCAGGAAGACGAGGTCGCGGCGCAGGTCCGATACGACGACGAGCACCAGGTAGGCGACGACGCACAGGCCTGCGAAAATCATCGTCATCAGCGGCTGGCCCTCGCGCACCGTGCCGCCGAAGATCGTGCGCTGGGCGGGCGCGGCCTTGCGAGCCTGCGCCACGCAGTCGACGCATTGCACCCCGACGGGCGCTTGGCGCTGGCATTGCGGGCAGGTCGGCCGGCCGCATCGCTGGCACCGGATGTAGCTCACGGTGTCGGGATGGCGAGGGCAGACCGGCGGCTGGCCATCACCGCCGGTCTGCCCGAAGCTTGGCTGTGCCATCTGGCTGGAGTCAGTCGGTGACCGTGACGGACTGGATGACGATGTCGTCGATCGGCCGGTCGTTCGGCCCGGTGGGCGCCGATCCGATGGCGTCGACGACCTTGCGGCTCTCGGCGTCGGTGACCCGCCCGAAGATCGTGTGCTTGCCTTGCAGCCACGTGGTGGCGGCGGTGGTGATGAAGAACTGCGAGCCGTTGGTGCCCTTGCCTGCCACCTTGCCCGCGTTCGCCATGGCGAGGACGTAGGGCTCGGTGAAGTCCAGCTCGGGGTGGATCTCGTCGTCGAAGGTGTACCCGGGGCCGCCGGTGCCACGGCCCAGCGGATCTCCGCCCTGGATCATGAAGTTCGGGATGATGCGGTGGAAGATGACGCCGTTGTACAGGGGTTCGTTCGACTCCTGCCCGGTACGGGGGTCCGTCCACGTGCGTTCACCGGTGGCCAGACCAACGAAGTTGGCCACGGTCTTCGGTGCGTGGTTGGGGTAAAGCTCGATGACGATGTCGCCGGCAGAGGTGTGCAAAGTTGCTTCCATGCCTGCGATCTTGTCACGCCCGCCCCCACCGGCGCACCGTCGATCCCAAGTGTCGAGGCGGACGCCGTTGCCGTGTTGCGATCACAGACATCTGGCAAGGTAGGTAGCGTGACGTTTCCGCCATTGTTCTTCCCGCACCTCACGACAAGACGCGGGCATTGATGGGACGATGTAGCGCAGCACACCGACGAGGGAGAACATGATGTCGCGCAAGCGCAAGATGAGCGAGATTGACGCAGAGAAGATCCGCAAGCAGGCCACGGACCTCGGTCAGCTCGTCGGGTCTCAGGCCAAGGACGCCGGGGAGAAGGCGACCGTGCTGGCCGGTCAGGGAGTTTCATGGGCGCAGGATGTGGCACTACCCGCGATCGATAAGGCGTGGCGCGATGGCGTCAAGGCAGCGGCCCCCAGGGTCGAGGCGGTAGCAGACAAGGCCCGCCCGGCGGTGGATCACGCGCGCGACAAGATCGTCGAGGACTACATTCCCCGTCTGCAGAAGGCGATGCAGGAGGCCGCCGACGCCGCCAGCGGCGACGGCAGCGTCACGCAGAAAGCTACGAAGGCCGGCAAGGCCGCGAAGAAGGCGGCGATGGCGAAGCCGAAGAAGAAGCGCGGCAAGGCGCTGGGCTGGATCCTCGTGGGCACGGTCGCCGCGGGCACCGGCTACCTCTTGTGGCGCCGCAGCCAGCCGGTGGACGACCCCTGGGCGGAGGAATACTGGGACGACGCCGCGCTCCCGGTACCCAGCACCGCCCCCACGACCACGGGCGCCGGCACCGAAACCGCGCAGAAGGCCTCCGAGGCGGTCGACAGCGCAGCCGACGCGGCCGGCAAGGCCGCCGCGGGGGTAAAGGACGTCGCCGAGTCGGCCGCCAAGGGTGCCGCGGCGGCCGGGGAGAAGGTTGCGGGCGCTGCGGGGGACGCCGCCGAGGGCGCGAAGAAGGCGACCTCAGCGGCCGCGGATCAGGCCGAGTCGGCGGCGAGCAAGGCGAAGGATGCGGCCGACAAGGCAGCCGACGCCGCCTCGACCGCGGCCGACTCCTCGACCAACGCGGAGTCGGACAAGAAGAAGTAACGACCTCACGCGCCGCCCCCCGGCGCCCGGCCCGCCGCTATTGCGCTGCGTCGCCGGGGCCGGGGAGGCGGGCGACAATGCGCTGCAAAAGGCGGCGCAGCTGGATTGTTTCCTCGCTCGACAATGCGCTTCCGACCAGCGCCTCGACGGCCTGAGGCTGGTCCAGCTGGCCGAGTGCCTCGCGGCCCGCGACGCTGAGGGTGACAACGCGCCGACGCCGATCTCCCGGGTGAGGCTCGCGGTCGATGTAGCCGCGCTCTTGGAGCCCGGGCAGCATTCGCCCCACCGACTGTTCCGTCACGTGTAGCCGCGCGGCGATCTCCCGCTGCGACAACGGCCCGGCTACGAGCACAGCGAGCACCGGCAGGGAGGCGTGGGTGAGGCCCCACCGGTGGAGGTAGGAATCCCACGCGCGTTCCACCCGCCGGGCGGCGGCTGACAGCAGCCTGCCGGTGGGCCACCGCTCGGGCGCCGCGAACGCCTCAGGAGGCGGGCCGGGCGTCTCGCTCGCCTCGCCTGGAGGTGTCACGCTCGTCCTTCCCCGACGCCTGGATTGCCGCGCGCCGTGAACGTGATGTCGGCGACATCAACTTGCGCACGGGCCTCGCAGGCTCAATATTACTAAACATGCTGAGCAATTCGTCTCCCCGGCGGCGAGCCGCCCACCGCGACGAGAGAGGCGGGCAGGTGGGCCGCCCCGTCCTCCGCGCCCTCGTCATCGTCATCGCTATCGCCGCGTGGCTCGCGGTCGGGGCCTTCGGCGGGATGGCTCAGGGCACTCTGTCGGAGGTGCAGGAGAACGACAACGCCGCGTTCCTGCCGGAGAGCGCCGAATCCACCCGCGCCGACGAGCTGGCGCGGGAATTCAATCCCGACGAACCGCTGCCCGCGCTCGTGGTCATGGAACCGAGTGACGGCGGAGAGATCACCGAGGAGCAGTTCGTGGCCGCCGAGGAATTCGCAGCGGCCATTCCGGAACGCGAATTGCCCGACGGCCAGACCGTGGGCGACGTGCTGGACGGGCGCGTCGTCGTCGTTCCCGCCGAGGACGGCGCGGCCCTCATGGTGCCGGTGCCCATCGACGAGGAGGTGGCGAACGAACTCCTCGGCGAAACGGGTGAGCGCGTCGTCAACATCGTCGTCGGCGAGCTACGAGGCGAGCTGAGCGAGCAGCTCGAGGAGGCGGGACTCACCGCGTGGGTCACCGGGCCCGCCGGATTCGTCGCCGACCTCGTCGGGGCCTTCGGCGGGATCGATGGCGTGCTCCTCGTCGTCGCCCTCGTCGTCGTCCTCATCATCCTCTTCATCGTCTACCGCTCCCCGATCCTGCCGTTCACCGTGCTGTTCACGCCGGTGTTCGCGCTGTGCGCCGCCGCCCTCGTGGTCAAGCCGCTCGCCGACAGCGGCGTCCTGCTGCTCAATGGGCAGAGCCAAGGGATCCTGTCGATCCTTGTGGTGGGCGCGGCCACGGACTACGGACTGCTCATCGTCGCCCGCTACCGCGAGGAGCTCACGCGCCACGAGCGCCCGGCCGCCGCCATGCGCGCCGCATGGCGCGCCTCGATCCCCCCGATCACGGCGAGCGCCGGCACGGTCATCATCGGGCTGCTGTGCCTCCTGCTGTCCGACCTCGGATCCAACGCCAGCCTCGGCCCCGTGGGCGCCATCGGTATTGCCGCCTCGGTACTGGCCGCCCTCACCCTGCTGCCCTGCCTCCTGCTGATCGCCGGCAGCCGCTCGCGCGCCCTGTTCTGGCCCCGCATCCCGGCCTACCGCCCCGAGGGGACGGGCGAGACGCGGGCGGGGCTGTGGGAGCGCGTTGCCGGCTTCGTCATGCGAAACTCACGGCCGGTGTGGGTTACCACCGCGCTCGTGTTGGTGGGCCTGGCCGCCTTCGTGCCCACCCTGCGCGCCGAGGGCACCGGGGAATCCGAGGTGTTCCTCAATGACGTCGAATCCGTCGCCGGGGAGGAGGTGCTCGTCGAGCACTTCGACGCCGGCCAGGTGCAGCCGGTCATCGTGATCGCCGGCGAGGAACACGGCGAAGACATCGTCACTGCCATCGAAGAGCTCGACGGCATTACGAGCGCCGCGTTGCTACGCGATGATGACGACGCGATCGTCGTCGTCGACGGGCTCGTCCAAGCCCAGGTGGTCACGGACGCCCCGGCCGAAAGCCAGGAGGCCACGGTCGCCGTGAGCGACGTGCGCGGCGCCGTCCACGATATCGACGGCGAGGCGCTCGTCGGGGGAGCTGCCGCCGAGCGGCTGGACACCCAGGAGACGGCCGCGCGTGATCTACGCACAATCGTGCCGATCGTGCTCGTCGTCATCTTCCTCATGCTCAGCGTGCTGCTGCGGTCGCTCCTCGCGCCGCTGGTCATCCTCGTCGTCAACGTGCTGTCCTTCGCCGCGACGATGGGGCTGTCGGCGATCTTCTTCAACCACGTGTTCGGGTTCCCCGGCGCGGATGCCGCCGTTCCACTCTTCGGTTTCGTCTTCCTCGTGGCGCTGAGCATCGACTACTCGATCTTCCTCATGACCCGCGTGCGGGAGGAGGCGGCGCAACACGGCACCCGGGAAGGGATCCGCAAGGGGCTGGCCGTCACCGGCGGCGTCATCACGTCGGCCGGACTTGTTCTCGCGGCGACCTTCAGCGCGCTCGTGGTCATCCCGCTACTCTTCCTCGCCCAACTCGCCTTCATCGTCGCGGTCGGCGTGCTCATCGACACCTTCATCGTGCGCTCGCTGCTCCTGCCCGGGCTCGTCAACCACATCGGGCGGGCGGTGTGGTGGCCGTGGCAGCGCAAGATTCCCCGCGACGAGGCCTACTCCACAACGAAGAGGTTGACTGTCACCGACCGGGGATGACGCTCCCCGGTTGCCAGGAACAACCTGGAATTGATCCACGAGAACTCGTTGTCAGGCCCGGTCGAGAGGCGAGCGGCGCCGCGAAAGTAGATGAGTTCCGGGTCGACCTCTTCGCCGCGGTTGAGCCTCTCGATGACGTCGGGATCGCCCGCCCTGATGGCGTGGTTCTCGACCCGGATGATCGGCCCGTCCTCGACCTGCATCATCGAGATCGCGTGGAGGTCCATGGCCTCGGGCACCCGAATCGTTTGATGGTCCGCCCCGCCCGGCAGCACCACTCCGTGCCACCCGTCGCCCGTCACCGTGCCGCCGTTGATCGGGATGACCCGTTTCAACCCGTCGGGTTGCTCGATCGCAATGGGCTCCCCGACCTCGATAGTCGCGGTAGAAAACGGGCGAACGTGCGGCGTGGTCGTGAATTTCTGAGTGGCCATCCCTAGTCCTTCCAGTGAGTTACAGGCTTCCCCCGCGCCGGTCCAGTGCGATCCGCGCGAGTTCCTTCGCCTCGTTGTGGTAGTTCTTCACGGCGTGGATCGCCTGCGCGAGGTCCCCGGCCCGGAGTGCCGCCACGAGGTCATCGAGGTGCCGGTCCCCCGCCAGCCGCTTCCAGTCCATCTCGTCCCACACCGATCGCCACACCCAAGCGATGGTGAGGCGGCGATAGGACTCCACGAGGAGTTCCGATCCGGAGAGCCCGATGAGGGTGCTGTGGACTTCGCGGTGCAACGACAGCAGTTCACCCGGATCCGGACCGAGGGTGTCGCGCAAGGACTCCATCTGCTGCACGACGCCGTGGAGATGGTCCAGCGTCTCTTGCGGGATGCGGCCCACGTGGTTGGCGATGACCCCGAGCTCGATGTTCTCCCGAGCCGCGTAGATGCTCTCGATGAGCTCGAATCGGATCGGGGCCGGCTGGAAGGAGCCATCCGAGCGGCGCTCGACGAAGGCCTCGGTCGACAGCCGCACGAGGGCATTGAGCACGTCGTCCGGGCGGGCGTCGAGGCGGGCGGCGATGTCCTCGACGACGAGTTCCTCCCCGACGGGCACCTCCCGGCGCAGCACGAGGAGTCGAACCTGATCGTAGGTGTCGTGCTCCCGGAGGCGGTCCCACCGCCCGAAGGAACCTCTGAAGTACGTCAGGGGCCTGCCCTCCGTGAGGGTCGCCGCGACGCCGCGCCCGAACAGGGCGATGTGGCTACCCGCGTCCGCGCTTTTCTCGAGGTGGCAGGACACGGTGGCGAGCGCACCGTCGAGTAACGGCGCGCCCGTGTGCTCGCACACCCGGAAGCCGACGCCCGCGAACTTGTCGCCCTTCCCCGCGAACTGGCGCGCCACCCAGCCCTGATCCTCCGCCAGGATGTTGACGCTGAAGCTACCGGCGCCAAGCACCCCGGCAAGCGTCGAGCTGGACTGGTTCATGGCCGCCAGCAGCATCGGCGGGTCGTCGGACAACGGCACCACCGCCGCGACCGTCGTGCCCACGAGGTGGCCATCGGTCGCGGCGGTAATGACGCAGACACCGCTGGTGACCTGGGCGTTAGCGCTCAGGATCTCCGCAACTGTCGCCTCGTCTGCGCTCATCCCACCCCCTCAGGCCCGCGGACGAGCGAGCCCGAGGTTGTCGCGCAGCGTTTCGCCCTCGTACTCGGTGCGGAAGTAGCCGCGCTCCTGGAGCTCGGGAACGAGAAGCTCACAGATCGCCTCGAGACCGTCGGGGTTGTGGGGCGCGTTGAGGTTGAACCCGTCGCACGCGCCGGATTCGAACCACTCGATCATGAGATCGGCGGCCTTCTGCGGCGTCCCCACGAACCACACGTGCCCCGTGGAACGAGCCCGGTCGACGATGAGTTCACCCAGCGTCATGCCCTGGTCGACCGCCTTGCTGCGGAAGATGTGGTAACGGCTGCCCATCTTGGGGTCTTCCGAAAAGCGTTCGGCCGGGATCTGCTCGTCGAATCCGATGTCGTCGATCTCGAGGAACAGGTCACCCGCCACCTGACGCCGGCCGGCGTCGAGGTCAACGAAGTCGGCGAGCTCCTGGGCGATCTCCTCCGCCTCCTGCTGCGTCTTGCCGATGACGGGCACGATGCCGGGCAGCACCTTGACCTCGTCGGGATTGCGACCCTGGCTGGACACCAACTCCTTGACCTGGGCGTAGAACTTCACGGCGCCCTCGTAGCGCGGTTGGGCCGTGTAGATGATGTCGGCGATCTTGGCGCCGAAGGTCATCCCGGTGACCGAGGAGCCGGCCTGCACGAGGATGGGGTGGCCCTGCGGCGGGCGGGGCATGTTGATGGGGCCCGCCACCTGGAAGCGCTTGCCCTCGTGGTTGATCGGCCGCAGCCCGTCGGTGTCCAACCATCGCCCGGATTCGCGGTCGACGAGGATGATGTCGTCCGCCCAGCTGTCCCACAGCCTCTTGACGACGTCGACGTGCTCGTCCGCCCGCTCGTAACGCTCCTCGGGGTCGGGCGCACCCGAGCCGCCGAAGTTCGCGAAGCCGTCGCGCGACGTCACGACGTTCCAACCGGCCCTACCGCCGGACATGTGGTCGATGCCCGCCATCTGCCGGGCCACGTTGTAGGGCTCGGTGAAGGAGGTGGACATGGTGCCGATGAGGCCGATGTTCTTGGTGACGGCGGCGAGCGCCGACAGCGTGGTGACGGGCTCGTAGAAGCCGTTCATCATGATGTCGCCACGCATGGTGGAGTTGGCGTGCACGCAGTCACCGAGGAAGACGGCGTCGAGTTTCGCCTTCTCGGCGATCTTGGCGAGGTCGGCCATGAAATCGAAGCCCGCGAGCTCCTCGGCGCGACTGTTGGCCCGGCGCCAGGTGTCGCGGTGATAACCGGCCGGCAAGATGAATGTGGTCAAAACCATGTGACGTGGTGACATGTCGATCCTCTACCCACTAAATGTTGCGGTCAGTTGATTAGCCATCGATGGCGGGCGTCTGGAACAAGCTCACGTAGGAGTCGTAGCCTCCGCCGGAGTGCAGCCGCCAGCGCCCGTGGTTACGCAGATCCGTGTGGCGAGTGACGGGTGAGTTCAGGTCGGCATCCCGCTGGATGAAATCCCGGCCCAGCACCGTGATCGCCATCCGTTCCCCGGCATGGAACCGGGTGCCGGCCGGCCAGATCTCGATGTCGAGTGCCACCGGTTCCCCCGGCGTCAACGGCTCTTCCACCTCGTGAGGGTGCACCGGGCGCAACTCGCTGGAGGCCTCCTCGTCGAGGGCCCGGTGGCTCGCCCGCAGCCAACCCAGTGCCACGGGTCCGTCGGAGAAGACCGCGTTGAAGGGATACCGGATCTCTTCGCCGTCGGCCCCGAACTTGCGCACCGCCACGAAGACGTCGGCGTCCGTGGCCTCCTCGGTTTCCAGCCACAGGCGCAACCTCATGGGGCCGACGACGTCGGTGGCGGTGGTGAAGTCGTGGGTGAGGGTCACCTCCCCCGACTCGCTGTCGACCCACGTCGAGGCCTCCGCGGCGGGTGCGGCTCCGAGCGTGTTCGTTGCGAGATCGACGTGCAGCCGGGTGGCTTTCGCCTCATCGATGGGCCACGGCAGATCCGTGCGCACGGTGTGGCGCTGCCCGTCGTCGCGCATCTCCAGGCGCACCTTGGGCCAATCCATCGGCCCCGGGCCCCGGCCAAGCAGGTAGTGGTCGAAGAAGATCCGCTGCCGCTCGACGCTCTCGGGAAGGTAGAAGTAGCGCCACTTGAGCTGGCCGTGCACCTCGAGCCACTTCTCCTCGCTCGCGATCCGCACGAAGGCCTCGAGCGTGCCGCGGGAGTGGAGGCCGTGGTCGCTCCAGGAGGCCACGATGTAGGCGGGCACCTCGATGTCCTCCAGCGGCGGGTACTTGTCGCGGTAGTAGTCCGACATCAGCGGATGCTGCGCGATGTTCGCCGCGGTGTCCTCGGTGCGGGTACGCGAGAAGCCCATGTTCATCGAGGCCCGCGGGATGAACCCCGTCTCGGGGATCCCGCCGTGAAACGCGAACTCCCGGTACCAGTCCGTGAAGCACTCCCACGGGCTGATCGCCTTCAACGACGGCGGCTTCAGCGCACCGGCGATGAACTGGGCGCCGGCAAGGTAGGAGACGCCGAGCATGCCGACCGAGCCGTTCGTCCACTCCTGCGCGCCCAGCCATTCGATCGTGTCGTAGATGTCGTCGGCCTCCTGGGGGCCGTTGTGCCTGGCCTCCCCCTCGCTGTTGTAGAGGCCGCGGGGGTCGATGAAGACCAGGGCGTAGCCGTGCTCGCACCAGTACTTGGGGTCCGGCGCCTCGAAGCCGGTGAGCTCGGAGATCATTCCGGCGTCGACGCCGGATCCCGGGAACAGCTGATCCTTGGTGTTGTGCTTGCCGTACGGCCCCCATGCCAGCAGTACCGGCAGATCGGCCGCGGCGCCGGCCGGCCGGTAGATGTCGGCGTACAGGCGGGTGCCGTCGCGCATGGGGACGACGATGTCCTTCTCCTGCACGACGGGGCCGTGCTCGATGATCTCGTGCCGCAGGGGCGGCAGCGGGGGTTTGCCCGGGGCATTCGTCGGATCCATACCGGGGCGGTCGATGATCGTGTAGCTGCTGCTCATCGCGTCAGACCCTCGTGCGGTCGAGTTCGCCGATGACCGCGCCTTCCGGGAGCTCTGCGACCTCGTCGTCGTGGTCGGGTCGGATCACCCGCGTCCACAGGTCGCTGATCTTCCATTCCCCGTTGATCCGCCGGTAGTGCACTTTGTAGATCCCCTCCGACCAGGGGCCCCACACCCGCATCATGCCGAAGGAGGTGCGGAACTCGCAGACGAATCGGTGCCACACGAACTCGCCGTAGGCCGTGTCGCCGTCAACCGTGATGTCGGGGGACGAGAGCATGTAGGCGTCGCGGCTCTTGACGACGGGGGCGAGGTCGGAGCTGATCATGGCCTTGATCGACTCCCGCCCCTGCTGGCGACCGTGCTGGCGGATGTCGCAGATGGCGTCCTCCGCGTAGGCCTCCGAGAGCCCCT
>DATGSB010000147.1:0-4703 GCA_035303045.1 Actinomycetaceae bacterium
GATCGCGCCGGCCGTGGTCACCGCCGCGCTCGAGGCTGGCTTCATCCTCAATGCCCCGGATCCGAGCACACTCCGCCTGGCCCCGCCGCTGATCATCACCGAGGCCGAGCTGGCCACGTTCACAGCGGCCCTGCCCGGCCATGACCTCACGTCCCATCCGCCACCCGGCCTCCTGAAACGACGTCAGCATCTGTTCCCCGGCCGGGGTGAGTTCGACGAGGCGCACCCGGCGATCACGATCGTCCACCCGTCGGGCGATCATGCCGTGTTCGACGAGCCGGTCGACGGTGCCCGAGACGGTGGGCATCGACACGTTGAGCTGCGCCGCGAGCCGGTGGCCCGGGGTGGGACCGTCCCGGTAGAGCAGCGCCATGAAACGCAGTTGCTGCATGGTCAGCGGCGAGTTGAGCACGGGCAGCAACTGGTCGGTCAGCAGCAGGCGCGCAAGCGCCGTCTGGGCGGCCTCTACCTCGGCCATCAGCCGGTGCCGATCGTCCATGTGGTACCTTCTCGCTGGCGAATTTCTTAGCGCGACGCTAACAATAGCGCGCGGCCGACCCTTGGAGTCCCCGTTGACCGCTCTGGCCAGGTTCAGTCTTGCCAACCGCGCCCTCGTCGCCCTCGCGACCGTCATGGCGGTCCTCGCCGGGCTGTGGGCGACCTCTGCACTCAAGCAGGAACTCATGCCGTCGCTCGACCTGCCGATCGTCGCGGCGGTCACGAACTACCCCGGGGCTTCCCCCACCGTGGTCGAACAGCAGGTGACGGACACGATCGAGCAAGCAGCCGGGGTGGTCTCCGGGCTCGAGGGCACGACGTCGACGTCCAGCGCGAACATGTCGGTGGTCATGCTCGAACTCGAGTACGGCACCAACGTCACCAATGCCCAGCAGGAGTTCCAGGCCGCCATCTCCCGCCTCTCCGCGGTACTGCCGGACTCCGCTGACACGCAGGTCATCAGCGGCGGCGTCGACGACCTTCCCGTCATCCAGGTGTCCGTCGTACCCGGCGGGGACAGCGCGGAAGCCCTGCAGGTCTTGCGCACGTCCCTCGTGCCCGATCTCGAGCGGATCGACGGCGTGCGCGACGTCCAGCTTTCGGGCGTGCGCGATGAGCAGGTCAGCGTCGACGTCGACCTGGCCGCGATGGCGGCGGCAGGCGCGAGCCTCGACGCCGTGCAGGGCGCCTTGCAGGCCAACGGCCTGGTGGTGCCGGGCGGCGCCATCACCGAGGACGACCTCACGATGTCGGTGGAGACCGGGCAACGGCTGGCCAGCGCGGACGATATTGCCGCCCTGCCCGTCATGACCGCTGCCGGGCCAGTGGCACTCGCGGACGTCGCCGACGTGCGCGCCGAGCTCGTCGAGGCGTCGTCGTTCACCCGCACCGACGGTCAGGACGCCTTCGGGCTCGCGGTGACCAAGACGCCGCAGGGCAACACCGTGGAGGTGTCCGAGGCCGTTCAGGAGCTGCTGGGGGACATCGAGGAGATCCTCGGCGCCGGATCGTCGGTGTCGATCGTGTTCGACCAGGCGCCGTTCATCCAGCAGTCGATCGAGGACCTGTCGGTGGAGGGCCTGCTGGGCCTCATGTTCGCCGTCATCATCATCCTGCTGTTCCTGCGCAAGCTCCGCCCCACCGCGGTGACGGCGGTGTCCATCCCGCTGTCGCTGCTCGTGGCGCTCATCGGTCTCAAGGTCGTGGGCTTCTCCCTCAACCTGTTCACGCTGGCCGCCCTCACCGTGTCGATCGGCCGGGTGGTGGACGACTCGATCGTCGTCATCGAGAACATCAACCGCCACCTCACCTACGGCAAGCCCCAGCGGCGGGCGATCCTCGATGGGGTCCGGGAGGTCGCCGGGGCCATCACTGCCTCGACGATCGCCACGGCCGCCGTCTTCGTGCCGATGGGACTCGTCGCCGGCATGGTCGGCGAGCTCTTCCGCCCCTTCGCCTTCACCGTCGCCCTCGCGTTGCTGGCTTCGCTCATCGTCGCGCTGACGATCGTGCCCGTGCTCGCATACTGGTTCGTGCGACCGACCGCCGCCGCCGACGGCGCCGAGGCCGCGCTGGCCGCGGCACACGAGCGCGAGCGCCGCGGTCCCCTGCAGCGTTCTTACATCGGTGCGCTGCGCGGAACGCTCGCCCGCCCCTGGCTCGCCGTCCTCGCCGCGGTCGGCGTCATGGCCGGCACCATCGGTATGGCGACCCAGCTGAAGACGGAGTTCATCGGCGACACCGGCGAGAACACGCTGAGCGTCACCCAGGAGCTCGACCCCGGCACCTCGCTCGAGGCAGCCGATGCCGCCGCCCGGCAGATCGAGGAGATCCTCGCCGACGTGCCCGAGCTGGAGACCTATCAGGTCACCGGCGGTGAGGGGGACGCCGCGATGGCGTTCTTCGGTGGCGACTCCCAAACGATGTTCTCCCTCACCCTCGATATGGACGCCGATGCCGCCGCCATCGAGGCGGACCTGCGCGAGCGCCTGGCCGAGCTGGAGGATGCCGGCACCATCACGGTGGCGACCGGCATGGCGGGGTTCATGGGTTCCCTTGAGGTCGTAGTCGCCGGCGTCGACGGCGAGGCGGTCAACGACACCGCCGCCCGGGTGCTCGACATCGTCTCCGAGCTCGACGGCGCGACCGACGCCGCCTCGAACCTGGCAGCGGAGCTGCCCACGGTCGCGGTGAGCGTGGACCGCCAGGCGGCCGCCGCGATCGGCCTCACGGAAGCACAGATCGGCCAGAGCGTGGCGACCGCCCTGCGCGGCACCACCGTGGGATCCCTCGACACCGAGGTGGGCCGCCAGGAGGTTGTGCTGTACGCGGGTGAGACTCCCGGCGATATCGCCGACATCGAGCAACTCCCGCTGACAGGGCCGGCCGGCCCGGTGCCGCTGGCCCAGGTCGCCGACGTTGCCGTCGTCGAGGAGCCGGTGACCGTGACGCGCCGCGACGGCCTGCGCTCCGTTTCGGTCACCGCCACCGTCACCGCCGAGGACCTGGGTGCTGTGACGGCGGACCTGCGCAACTCTCTGGCCGACCTCGACCTTCCGGCCGGGGTGTCCGCGGACGTCGCGGGCATCAGCGCCGACCAGGAGGACGCCTTCGCCGACCTGGGCCTGGCCCTGCTGGCCTCCATCGCGATCGTCTACCTCGTCATGGTGGCGACGTTCAACTCCCTCATCCAGCCGCTCATCCTGCTGGTGTCGGTGCCCTTCGCGGCCACCGGCGCGGTGGCCCTGCTGCTGGTCACCGGCACTCCGTTGGGGGTGGCGGGGCTCATCGGGGCGCTCATGCTCGTGGGAGTGGTCGTGACCAACGCCATCGTTCTCATCGACCTCATCAACCAATACCGCAGGGGCGGGATGGGGCTGATGGAGGCCATCGAGGAGGGCGGTCGGCACCGTCTTGCCCCGATTCTCATGACTGCGGCCGCCACGATCGGCGCGCTCATCCCCATGGCCATCGGCCTTACCGGCGGCAGCGCGTTCATCTCCCAGCCGCTAGCCCTCGTCGTCATCGGCGGGCTCATCACCTCGACGTTCCTCACCCTGTTGTTCGTGCCGGTGCTGTACCTGCTCATCGAGCGACGCGCGCTCCGCCGCCGCACCCGACGCGCGGCCCTCACCGAGTCCGCCACCAGTCACTAGCTCCCGGGATCCAGTCGATTGGGCAGCTACCACCTGCACTAGCTCCCGGGATCCAGTCAATTGGGCGGGTACCACCTGCGCTAGCTCCTGGGATCCAGTCAACGCAGTGCGCTGGCTCATGGGAGTCCGTCGTAACTCATGGGTTCCAGACACCTTTTTCGACGGACTCCTATGAGCCAGGCGTGTGCGGGGCGGGTGTCGTGTCGTTGACTCACGGGTTTCCGTCGGGCCGCCGAGGTCGCCCCTACCTTCCCGGGCGATGAGTGCACTGAGCACGGGAACCGCGGCCCCGGGGCGCGAGCGCTGAGGGACCAGACCGAATTTCCGAGACGGCGTGCCCCGCACGTTCACATGTGGCCGGCTTTCGCCCCCTCGGGGGCCGGCCCCAACGCTGCGCCCGCCTTCCGCGGGCCGCATGCCCCCGGACGCACGAAGGCCCGGTGCCAGCTGGCACCGGGCCTTCGTGTTACCGAGTGTGCGTGCTACTCGCGGAAGATTGCGATGAGCCGGAGGAACTCGATGTAGAGCCACACGAGGGTGACCGCCAGGCTGAAGGCGGCGGCCCACGCCATGCGGGCGGGTGCCCCGCGCTGCACGCCGCGGCTGATGGCATCGAAGTCCATGATGAGGCAGATCGCGGCAAGTCCCACGGCGAAGATGCCGACGATGATGCCCAGGGGGATGCCCATGATCGTCACGCTGCTGCGCAGGCCGAAGGCGGCGTCGCCGCTACCGAAGAGCATGATGCCCAGGTTGACGAGCGAGAACAGCGCGTAGCCGACAAGCGCGATGAGGACGAAGCGCGTGAGCTTCGGCGTCACGCGCACGACGCCGCTGGAGAACAGCACGAGGCTCGCGATGAAGGTGGCCCCCGTGGCCAGCACGGCCTGGAGCACGATGCCCGGGTAGAACTGCTCGAATACCGCCGAGATTCCGCCGAGGAATAGTCCCTGCGCCGCGGCGTACCCCATGATGAGAGCCGGGCTCGGCTCGCGCTTGAAGGCGTTGACGATGCCCAGGACGAGGCCGACGATGAGCCCCCCGAACGTG
>DATGSB010000148.1:0-3816 GCA_035303045.1 Actinomycetaceae bacterium
CGGCTGCTGGAACGCGGCTGCCTCACCCTCGCGGAACGCTGCGTGCGTGGGATCACCGCCAACGAGGAGGTCGCCAAGCACTACGTGACCAACTCGATCGGCCTCGTCAGCTACCTCAGCCCCTTCATCGGCCACCACTACGGCGACCTCGTGGGCAAGGAATGCGCTCGCAGCGGTCGCGGCGTGCGCGAGGTCGTGCTCGAGATGGGGCTCATGAGCGAAGCGCAACTCGACGAGGTGCTGTCCATGTCCAACCTCATGCAGGAACCGCATCACGGCGATGCCCCGGCGGATGACCCGAGCGTCATCGCGCCCACGGCCGACGACGCCGGCAGCCCCCGCAGCGCGGGTTGAGGCGCGGCGGCGGTTAGGGGACGCGGCGGTTAGGAATCGGCCCGCGATCCCAGCTCGGCGTCGATCTGCAGCAGCCCGCTGCCGTCGTCACCGACGAGTTCGAGGCGCCCGATGATCTCCCGCACGCTCGCCTCTTCCTCCACCTGCTCCTCGAGGAACCAGTGGAGCAGGGGCAGCGAGTCGAGATCGTCGGCTTCCCGGGCAATTCGGAAGAGCTCGCGGATCGCGGCGGACACCTGCTCCTCGTGTTGTAACGCCATCCGGAAGGCGTCGAGCGGGCTTTCGACGCTGAGTTGGGGCGCGAGGATCTTTCCGATGCTCGGGTGGGCGTCGCGGTCGAGTGCGTGCTCGATGAACTTGTCCGCGTGCTCGAGCTCCTCGGCGCTTTGTGCCCGGAACCAGCTGGCCATCCCCACGAGGTCGCGGGCCGCCATCTCGATCGCGAGCTGGCGGTAGACGATGGCGGCTTGGAGTTCCAGGGTGATCTGTGTGTTGAGCGCCTGGCTGAAATCCGTGGAGAGAGTCATGCCCCCATCGTAGGGCGAAGCCGGTCGCCACACGTGGCTGGATGGCACCGAAGTACACCCATGGCCGCGGGGCGACATACCCTGGGAACGTGCCCGTATCCCCTCCACCGTCTTCACCGCGACCGCCGTGGCAGCGGGCGCTGCTGAGCACGCGCACGGTGGTCATCGGGATTCTGGCCCTCGTCGTGGCCGTCGTGTGCTTTCGGCTAGGGATGTGGCAGTTCGACAGGGCCGGGGTGCGCGCCGAAGACGCCACGGCGCAGCAGGTGGAGCAACTCGCCGGTGCGGCGCCGGTGCCCATCGAAGAGGTGCTGGCCCCCCAGGCAGCGTTCACCTCCGAGGACTTCGCCCGCCGGGTGGCGCTCACCGGCCGGTTCGACCCGGAGCGTCAGTTTGTCGTCCCGCAGCGGCACGTGGACGGCGAAGAGGCGGCCCTCGTCGTCACAGCCTTCGTCGTGACCGACGGCCCGCATGAGGGCGCGGTCATGCCCGTGCTGCGCGGATGGCTGCCGGAGTCAGAGGTATGGCAGCCGGCGTTCGAGACCGGGGGCGCCACGGGCGAGGTGTCGGCGCCGGATCCGCCGGGGGGCGAGGCGCGCATCGTCGGCATGCTCAACAGCTCCGAAGCCGCCCGCCACGCCGACCTGCCCGCCGGGGCGCAGCCCGGGATCAGTGCAGGACAGCTCGCCAACGATTGGGGCGGCCGCTTGTACTCGGCCTATCTCGTGCTGGAGGAACCCGCCCAACCCGGCGGCCTCAGCCCCGCGCCCTCCCCGCTGGCCAGCGTCGAGGGCGGCATCAACCTCCAGAGCCTGGCCTACGCCATCGAGTGGTGGGTGTTCGGGCTGTTCGCCGTCTTCTTCTGGGCCAAGGTGTTCCGCGACGACATCGCCGACCTGCGGCGCCGCGACAAGCGCGCGCCGCAGCCGGCCGCCCCACCCGTCCCCTCGTTCAACGGAAGGCAACATGAGCACACAGGATGACTCGCCCGCACCGGCGACCGGCAGCAACGACGACCTACGGGCGGACGCCGAGCGCAAAGCCCGAAACGCCTGGCAGTTCTACCGCATCATGGCCTTCGTCACCGGCGTCATGCTCCTGCTCCTCACGGCCGAGATGATCCTCATCTACATCGTCCAGGTCGGCCCGGAGATCGCCGATGCGATCCGGTGGATCCCCTTCGCCCACGGGTGGATCTACGTCGTGTACGTCGTGGCCGTCTTCAACCTGTGGTCGATGATGCGCTGGGGGCTGGGCAGGATGTTCGCGCTCGTGCTCGCCGGGGTCGTGCCGGTGCTGTCCTTCGTCATGGAACACCGCGCCAAGTCGTGGTTCGAAGACGACCTCCCCGCCGTCGTCGACCGTCGCGTGGGGGCCTGAACCGCCGTTATGCTCGACGGGTGAGCAGCACCTCGCACCAGCACCCAGCTTCGGCCCCCGTCTACGTCGTCGACCTCGACGCCGGCCACGCCCAGTTCCTCGCGCGGCAAGTTCGGGCGGCCGGCATCTATTCCGAGATCCTGCCCCGCACCCGCACGGGAGAGCTCGCGGACCGCGCCGCAGCGGGCGTCATCCTCGCGGGCGACCAGTCCCTTGCCTCTGTCGAGCCCCTGCCGGGCGTCCCCGTGCTGCGAGCCCCGCGTGAGACATGGCGCGAGGAGGACCTCGCCGCCTTCCTCGGGGGCCTGGACGTGCCGCGAACGTGGACGCCGGAGGCGATCATCGACGCCCAGGTCGCCGCCATCCGCGAACGGGTGGGCACCGACCGCGTCATCTGCGGCCTCTCCGGCGGTGTCGACTCCTCGGTGGCCGCCGCACTCGTCCAGCGGGCCATCGGCGATCAGCTCCACTGCGTCTTCGTCGATCACGGATTGCTCCGGGAAGGCGAGGTCGAGCAGGTGCGGCGCGACTTCGTGGCGGCAACCGGCGTCAACCTCACGGTCGTCGACGCCACCGACCAGTTCTTGGCGGCCCTGGCCGGGGTGAGCGACCCCGAGGCCAAGCGCAAGGCCATCGGCCGGGAGTTCATCCGCAGCTTCGAGGCCGCCGCGCGGGGGCTGGTGGCCGAGGCCGCAGGCGCACCGGTGCGATTCCTCGTTCAGGGCACCCTGTACCCCGACGTCATCGAATCCGGCGCCGACGGCGCCACCAACATCAAGTCGCACCACAATGTCGGCGGCCTGCCCGACGATCTCCAGTTCGAGCTCATCGAACCGCTGCGCGAGCTGTTCAAGGACGAAGTGCGTGAGGTCGGCGAAGCTCTCGGTGTGCCGGAGTCAATCGTGTGGCGCCAGCCGTTCCCCGGGCCGGGCTTGGGCATTCGCATCGTGGGCGAGGTCACGGCCGAACGGCTGGCGATCCTGCGTCGGGCCGATGCGATCGTGCGCGAGGAACTCAGCGCCGCGGGCCTGGATCGACAGATCTGGCAGTGTCCCGTGGTGCTACTCGCCGACGTGCACTCCGTCGGTGTGCTGGGCGAAGAACGCACCTATGGGCACCCGGTGGTGTTGCGCCCCGTGGAATCCGAGGATGCGATGAGCGCGCAATGGTCACGCCTGCCGCATGAGTTGCTGGCGCAGATCTCCCAGCGCATCACGGCGGAGGTGCGCGAGATCAACCGGGTCGTGCTCGACGTGACGAACAAACCGCCGGGCACGATCGAGTGGGAGTAGCACGCGCTCAGGCGACGAGCCGCTGCGCCTGTTCATAGGCCCGCAGCGTCTGCGGCAGCACCTGGGACCACTGGGTGCGTGGGGGCACCTCACGGTTGTGCGACGTGATGCGTTCCAAGAGCCGGCGATCGGTGATGAGGCGTGCCACCGCCTGGGCCAGCCCCTCGTCGTCGGCGGCGAGGAGGCCGTGGACGCCGTCTTCCAGCAGCTCCGCGGCACCTGATTGGGAGCGTGAGACGATGGCCAGCCCCGCGGCCTGGGCC
>DATGSB010000149.1:0-3115 GCA_035303045.1 Actinomycetaceae bacterium
CGCGGTTCCGAACGGGCGCAGGCGGCTGCGGACCTCGGCGCAGACCACTACTTCGACTTGGAATCGGTGCCAGCTGCCGAGGCGCTTTCCGCCCGCGGGGGAGTGGACCTCATCATCAGCACCATTCCCGCTCCGCCACCGCTGAAGGACCTCATGCGGGGCCTGTGCCCACGCGGGCAGGTGGTGCTCCTCGGCGTGGACTCCTCAAAGCTGGAGTTCTCGGTGGCACCCCTGGTGATGAACGCCCTGAGTATCACCGGCCACCTGACGGGCAGCCCGGTGCAGATCGAGGAGACGATGCGATTCGCGGTGGTCAACGGGGTGCGCCCGTGGATCGAACAGCTGCCCCTCACCGACGCCCAGTCCGCGGTGGATCGCGTACGCGCCGGCGAGGCGAGGTTCCGAATGGTGCTCGACGCCGCAGGTCGCCCGGGCGAAGAAGACACCCCCGAAGAAAAAGCCAACACCTCTATATCCGGAGACGAAAGAACAGCATGCTGAACCGTGCCCCCGCCGCCCCCGGCGAGAACCTCAACGGCGAGCTCACCCGAGCTCACGAACAGGTGCAACGGCGGACCATGTTCGTGCTGATCATCACCCAAGTGATCGGCACGATCGGGGTAGGGATCGCGCCCTCGATCGGAATCCTCCTGGCGAGCGAGGTCACCAGCAGCGAAACCTGGGCCGGACTCGCCCGGACCGCGAGCACCCTCGGTGCGGCGCTCATGGGCCTGCCGCTGGGAACCCTCGCCGCCCGGTTCGGTCGGCGCTTCGCGCTGTCATCGGGTTGGTGGACGGCGGCCGTGGGCAGCATCATCCTCGTCGGCGCCGCGCAGTACAGCCTGATCGTCCCGCTCTTCATCGGACTGCTGCTCATCGGCGCCGGCTCGGCCGTCAGCCTGCAGGCCCGATTCGCCGCCACCGACCTCGCGCCGCACCACCGCAAAGGCCGCTCGCTCGCCCTGATCGTATGGTTCGGCACCCTCGGCTCCGTCCTGGGCCCCAACCTCGGCGTCCCCGGCGAGGTGCTCAGCCGCCACACCGGGCTCACGGTGTTCGCCGGAGCCTTCCTCATCGCAGGAGTTTGCCTCGCGCTCGCCGGCGTGCTCGTGTTCGTGTGGCTGCGCCCCGACCCGCTGCAAGTGCTGCAAGAGACCGTCGCGGCCCCAGCTGCCGCCACCGGCCCGCGCCAGGGGCGCATCCGTCTGATCGTCGCTGAGCTGCGAACGAACTACGCGGCTCGGTATGCCCTGATCGCGATCCTGACTGCGCAGGTGGTGATGGTCTCCATCATGACGATGACCCCGGTGCACATGGCCCAGCAGGGGGATTCGGTCACGCTCGTGGGCATCACCATCAGCCTGCACATCGTCGGGATGTATGCGCTCGCGCCGCTCGTGGGAATCATCTCCGACCGGCTCGGACACCGATGGGCCATCGTCATGGGCCTGGGCGTCTTCCTCGCCTCGCTCGTCATCGGCGGACTCTGGCCCACCGACATCGGCTGGCTCATCGCCTCGCTCATCCTGCTCGGGGTGGGCTGGTCCTTCATTAACGTTGCCGGCTCGGCGTTGTTCAGTGCGGTGATCTCCAACGAGACCCGCGCCTCCTCCCAGGGCGGGGTGGATGCCCTGGCCAACCTCTTCGGCGCGACCGCGGCTTTCGCGGCGGGACCCTTGCTCGCGGTCAGCAGCTTCTCGGTGCTGTCGATCATCGCGATCGCCTTCCTCGTCCCTCTTGCCGGGCTCACCGCGCGGTTCCGGCCCGTTTCCCTCACTCCCAAGGAGAGGCAGATCCCCGATGACCGCGACCACTGAGCACGTCGATGCCATCGTCATCGGCGCGGGCCTCGCCGGCCTGACCGCAGCCCACCAACTCAGCCGCACCCGCCGCGTTGCGCTCGTGGAGGCCCGCACCCGCGTCGGCGGTCGGGCGCATTCGGTGCCCGCGGGTGGGGGAGTGATCGAGGCGGGAGCTACGTGGTTCTGGGCGAACGAACCGGTCATCCGGGCGGCAGCCACCGACCTCGGGTTGGAGATCTACTCCCAGGATATCGAGGGGGACGCCCTCTTCGAAACCGCCGACGGGGGCGCCCAGCGCCTCGGCGGCAACCCGATCGACGGGCCCGCCTTCCGCCTCGCCGGCGGCGCGCAGCGATTGGCTGAGGCGCTCGCTGCCCAACTGCCCGCCGGGACGTTGCGCCTCGGCAGCCCGGCCGCCTCGGTGACCTTCGCCGCCGACGGGCTCGAGGTGGAGGTCGCGGGCCGGCCCTTGCGCGCGGCACAGGGGATCCTCGCCGTGCCTCCGGCCCTCGCCGTCGAACAGCTGTCCTTCCGCCCCGACCTACCCGCCAGCATGCGGGAGTCGGCGCGGCGCGTGCCGGTGTGGATGGCCGGAATGATCAAGGCGATCGCCGTCTACGACGCTGACTTCTGGCACCCACAAGGGCTCGCGGGCGCGGCGATCAGTTACGCCGGGCCGTTCCGGGAGTTTCACGACCACAGCGGACCGGAGGGGAGCCCGGCCGCGATCTTCGGCTTCGCGCCGGCGGAGAACTTCGCCCACGCAGACTCCGAGGAGATCGCGGCGGCGTTCCGCGGCCAGCTCGTCCGCCTGTTCGGCGACGAGGCCGCGCACCCCCGGGAACTCCACGTCACCGATTGGAGTCGGGAGCGGTACACTCAACCCGCCGCTGCTCCGGCCTCGGCGCGCGGATCCTTCGGCGGCCCGGAATTTCACGCACCGGTGCACGAGCGGCTCTACTGGGCCACGACGGAAACGGCACCGGCCTTTGGCGGGCACATGGAAGGGGCCCTCCTCGCCGGACTGTCCGCTGCTGAACGCGTGGAACGCGCGCTGCTTAACAGCCGGTGAGGATCGCCAACAGGTAGGGCCAGTGCACGGCAGCGATTGCTGCGGCGAACATGAACGCGTACGCGCCGACCCCTGCCGCCATCGCGGTGCTCGCCCGTGGCCGGGGTTGGCCGGTGAGGTGGCGGATCCGCTCCGAGCCCGCCGCGTGTAACACCGCATGCTCGGGTAGGTGCGCAGCGGTCTCCGGCAGTGCCGGTTGGCCGAGGTGGAGCAACGCCCCGGCGAGCGCCGCGGTGCCGGT
>DATGSB010000150.1:0-3179 GCA_035303045.1 Actinomycetaceae bacterium
CATCGCTGTGACGGCGATCGGGCCGAGGTGGTCCGAAATCCTCCTCCCGGGCCGCGGAGAGTCCTAGGCTCAAGGCATCGGCGACAGGGAGGCTCCTCATGCATGGATCGCGACGATGGTTCCGGTGGGGCGCCGCCCTCACGCTCGGAATCCTCGCCGCAGCCGTGGCACCTGCCGCCGCGCTTGCCGCTACGTCGAGCGAGGTCCCGGACGACGTCACGGAATGGTTCCGCACCGAGGGTGTGCTGCTGGGAGAAGAACACGAGGAATGGGCGGAGGCGGACTTGCGTGTCGGCGCGCCCCGCCCCGTGGGCGCCTGGACCCCGGAGTATCTCGCGGGGGCGGACACCACGGCCCCGGTCACGTCCGGCGAGGAGTGGATCGCCGTGCTCACGCGCGCCGACGAGGATGCCTTCCTGCCCGTGGGCACCGTGCGCGTCGTCATGGGGGACGGTGAGCCCAGGGAGGCGGCCGCGGCCGCTGATCTCGGCCTCGCGCAGGCCCTGGCAGATCTGGATCCATCGCTGCTCGCCGTCTACGACCCCGACCTCGATGGCTGGTTCGCTATGGGCGAAGCCAAGGTGTGGCCGCTGACCGAGGGGGCTCGGGAGCTGCTCGTGGGACCGGTGCCCATCACCACCCTGCAGCTGTTTCTCACCGGCGCGCAGGCCGATGACGGTGATGCCCGCGACGGCGCCGAGGCGCCGCCGCTCGGCGGAAATCCCACCCTGTTGGGGATGGTCCTCGTCGCTGCGCTCGGCGCCGGAGCCGTCGCCATCGTCGTGCGCCAGCTGCGGCGCAGCGATGAACGCATTGCTCGTGAGATGCGCGACGGACAGGTGTCGACATCTGGGTAAGGTGTGCGCGCCTTCAGGTCGGGAGCCGATCACCGCAGTAGCTGCCGACCCAGGTGAACTAGATGACACCTAACCCAGAGGACTCGACGTTGAGCAGTAGTAGGAAATTTAAGGCGGGAGCTGGCCTCACGGCCGTGGCCGCACTGGTGCTGGCCGCCTGCGGGACAGACAACGGGGGGAGCACGGACGGCGGGGGGAGTGACGACGGCGCGGAACGCATCTACATCGAAGCCGTCGCGAGCGACCCGACGGTGTTGAACCCCCAGTTCGGTGGGGGACCCATTCCGTTGCGATTCGGCTTCGCGATGATGGAGCCACTCGTTGAGCTCAACGACCAGTACGAGGTCAGCCCCGTTCTGGCGCGGGAGTGGACGTTCAGCGACGACGGGCTCACGGTCACCTTCGAGCTCGAAGAGGGCGTCGAGTGGCACGACGGGGAGCCGTTCACCGCCGAGGACGTCGCCTTCAACTTCGAAGAGATCATCGAGTTGCAAAGCTTCGGCGCCCAGATCGCCAACCGCATCGACACGGTGGAAACCCCAGACGACCACACGGTGGTCCTCCAGCTCACCGACCAGTACGGGCCCTTCCTCGAGGCGCTGTCGCAGCAGGTGATGGTGCCCAAACACGTGTACGAGGGCACCGACTACGTGACGAACCCGGCCAACATGGCCCCGATCGGCACCGGGCCCATGATGTTCGACAACTACGCGCCGGGCTCCGAAGTCACGCTCGTGCGCAACCCGAACTGGTGGCGCGGCGAAACCGAGGTCGACCGGGTGATCTACCCGATCATGACCGATGCCAACACCCGGGCGATGGCCATGCTCAACGGTGAACTCGACAACGCCGTCCTCGACCCCTCGATGCAGGAGGACGTGTCGGAGCACCCCGACCTCATGCTCACCGAGCGCGGGGCGTTCCCGCAGATGATCGGCCTGTCGTTCAACGCACGCCTGCCGGAGCTTGAGGATCCGGAGGTGCGGGCCCTCGTGTTCTCCGCCATCGATCGCGAGGCGATCACCCGGTTGGCCCTGCACGGCCTGGGTGAGCCGACGCAGACGTTCTACCCCGACGCGCTGGACTGGATGCAGCACCCCGACATCAACTTCGATGAGGAGTTCCCGCGCGACATCGAGGCCATCAACGAGGGTCTCGACGCCGCCGGCTGGCCGGTGCAGGACGACGGCTACCGCTTCACGCTCGATGCCCGCTTCGTGTCGGAGCACTCCGAGGCCGCCTCCACCGCCGAGGTCATCCAGTCCTCGCTGGCGGACGTGCACATCGGGGTCAACCTCGTGGGCGCGACCGTGCAGATCTGGGAAGAGGCCGTTTGGGGCGACTACGACTTCGGCTTCAACGTGCTGCGCAACACGGTCGGGGCCGACCCGAGCATCGGCACCACCGTGTGGCTGCGCTGCAACCCGGAGGACATCCGCCAGAACAACCCGGCCGGCGTCTGCGACGAGGAACTGCACGAGGCGGGCCTCGCAGCTGAAGCGGTCATCGACCGTGAGGAACGTGCCGAGCACTTCCGGGTGGTGCAGGAGCGCGCCCGCGACCTCATCTACTGGGCGCCCGTGTCGTGGTACTACGGCTCCTTCAACACCATCAACACCAGCCGGTGGGAAGGCCTCGACGACCTGTCGGGCCAGACGCAGGCGGTGCCGTGGCGCAGCATGACGTGGGTCGGCGACTAAGCACCGAGCCATAGCACCGACTCACCCGTTGTCACCAGGGTGAGGACGCACCGGGAGGCAGCCGCGGCTGCCTCCCGGTGCCGTCGTTACGGAGCACCGGTTTAGGCTGGCCGGGTGAAGACCCTGAGCATCGACACCTCCGCCGGCAGCAGCGTCGCCGTGCATGACGGCGAGGCGCCGATCGCGCGCGGGCACAGCGCCGATCACCGTAAGCACGCCGAATCGTTGGCCCCATTGATCACCGAGGCCCTCGCATCGGCCGGCCTGGCGCTGACCCACCTCGACGCCGTCATCGTGGGGATCGGGCCTGCCCCCTACACGGGGCTGCGCTCGGGAATCATCACGGCACAGATGCTCGCACGAGGCGCCAACCTCCCCCTCTACGGGGTGAGTCCGCTCGCCGGCATAGCCCGGCAGATCCTCGACCGACGGCCCCAGGCCACCGTGCTCGTCGCCACCGACGCCCGGCGCCGTGAGGTGTACGGCGCAACCTTCCGGGCTCTGGGAGACGACGACGTCGAACTCGTCGACGGACCGCGCGTGGGCAGCGCCGCCACGGTGGCCACCGACATCCCCGGTGGCGGATGCGTCGTCGCCGGGCGGGGTGCGCTGCTCTACGCCG
>DATGSB010000151.1:0-2684 GCA_035303045.1 Actinomycetaceae bacterium
AGTTCACCGCCGAGCGCGTCAACGCCGACACCCCGCCCGAACGCCTGGCCGCCATCGCCAAGGACGCCCTCGGCGCGCTCAACCAGGTGATCCTCGACCACGAGGTCACCTACGACGAGTACCGCGTCCTCAAGCAGTGGCTCATCGACGTCGGCGAGGGCGGCGAGTGGCCCCTGTTCCTCGACGTGTTCGTCGAGCACTCCGTCGAGGAGGTCCTTGCCCGCTCCCGCCAGGGCACCAAGGGCAGCATCGAAGGCCCCTACTACGTCGCGGACGCACCCGAACTGCCGTCGGTATGCACCATGCCGATGCGCGAGCAGGACCGACAGGGCGAGCTCCTCGTCTTCTCCGGCCAGGTCACCGACCTCGACGGCAACGGCCTCGACGGCGCGCAGGTCGAGCTCTGGCACGCCGACGCCGAGGGCTACTACTCGCAGTTCGCCCCGCACCTGCCGGAGTGGAACCTGCGCGGCACGATCGTCACCGACGACGAGGGCCGCTACTCCATCACCACCGTGCTGCCCGCCCCGTACCGGATCCCTACCGACGGGCCTACCGGACAGTTCATCGAGGCGCAGAACGGACACCCGTGGCGCCCCGCCCACCTGCACCTGATCGTGTCGCACCCGGGACGGCACCCCATCACCACCCAGCTCTACTTCCGGGGCGGTGAATGGGTGGAGGACGACGTCGCCTCCGCCACCAAGCCCGATCTGATCCTCGACCCGGTCAAGGGGGAGGACGGCCTCCACCGGGTCGAGTACCGCTTCGCCCTCGACCCCGTCGAGTAGGGCACCCGCCGTCCCGCCCTCGCCCCGCCGCCGGCCCGCCCCGGGTCGGCGGCCGCCCGCTGCCCACTCGCACAGGAAGCGCACATGCCCGACCTCACCGTCCGTTCCGTGGACAGCGTCATCCTCGACGTGCCCCTGATACGCCCGCACAAGTTCGCCACCACTACCGCCACCGCCCAGCCGATCCTGCTGGTCTCGGTCACCACCGGGGACGGCGTGGTCGGCCACGGTGAGGGCGTCGTCCCGGGCGGCCCCTGGTGGGGCGGCGAATCGGTCGAGACGATGAAGGTGATCGTCGACCGCTACCTCGCCCCCGTCGTCGTGGGCCGCAGTGTGAACGAGCTCCCGCGGATCATGTCCGATCTGGAACGGGTGGTCGCCAACGCCCGCTTCGCCAAGGCCGCCGTCGACGTCGCCCTCCATGACGCCTGGGCCCGCTCCCTCGGGGTGCCCGTCCACGACCTGCTCGGCGGCCGCTGCCGCGACTCGGTCGAAGTCACCTGGGCGCTCGGATCGGCCCCCGCCGACGAGGTCCTCGACGAGATCGAGGACAAGCTCGAGTCCGGCCTGCACGACAGTTTCAAGCTCAAGATGGGCGCCCTGCCCCCGGGCGAGGACACCCGCCGCGTCTCAGATATCGCCCGGGCCCTGGAAGGGCGCGCCTCGGTACGTGTGGACGTCAATGCCCGCTGGGACCGCTTCACCGCCCTCACGCACGTGCCCCGCCTCGTCGAGGCCGGTGTGGACCTGGTCGAACAGCCCACACCCGGTGACCAGATCGAGGTCCTGGCCGAGATCACCCGCCGCACCGGTGCCACCGTCATGGCCGACGAGTCGGTGTGCAGCCCCCACGACGCCCTGGAGATCGTGCGCCAGGGGGCGGCCGACGTCATCGCCCTCAAGACCACCAAGGTCGGCGGGCTGCGGCAGAGCCGCGAGGTCGCCGCGATCGCCAAGGCCCAGGGGATCGCCCTGCACGGCGCCACGTCCCTGGAGGGCCCGGTGGGCACCGCGGCCTCCCTGCACTTCGTGTGCTCCGAACCCGGCGTCAACCACGGTTCCGAGTTGTTCGCGCCGCTCCTGCTGGCCGAGGAGCTGCTCACCGAACCGCTGCGCTACGCCGACGGGCGCCTGCACCTGCCCGAGGGGCCCGGGCTCGGCGTCGAGCTCGACCCCGACGCCGTCAAACGCTTCACCCGCACCTGACCGGAAGGCCCGACATGGCTCTCTTCCACGTCCGCATGGACGTCGACATCCCGCGCGACCTCGACGAACAGGTGCGCGCCGACACCGTCGCCCGCGAGAAGGCCTACTCCCAGCAGCTGCAGCGCGAGGGCACGTGGGTGCACATCTGGCGCATCGTCGGCCAGTACTCCAACATCAGCGTCTTCGACGTGGAGTCCGCCGACGAGCTGCACGAGATCCTGACCGCCCTGCCGCTGTTCCCGTACATGGACATCGAGGTCATGCCGCTGACCCGGCACCCCTCGGCGATCTGAACCCGGGGATCTTGCTACTGGAGCCGGGTTCAGCGCCGAAGTCGGCGCTGGTAGCAAGATCCCCCGCTTCGGCCTGGCACCGACCCGGCCCCGTGGTCGGCTACGTGCGCCGGCCGCGGTTCGATCGTGACCACAGCAGGGCCCCGGCGCCCCGCCCCCGGGCAGAATCGGCGGTGCAGGCGGAACCGAGGGCCGCGGCGGCACCGAACGACAGATTGAGAGCGAACTTGCGAAGGGAGAGAATGTCCTGCTCGATACTGGTGGACTTCGCAGCGAGCGGAATTTGCAAGATCTGCAAGAACTAGTCTCCCGCAAGCTCGAATGGCTCGAAAAGATGATCTTCGTTGGCTTCTGAACGGGAATCATGGAAGCACGAAACAGAACTGCACCTGCC
>DATGSB010000152.1:0-2810 GCA_035303045.1 Actinomycetaceae bacterium
TGCGGAGATCGTCGATGCCGCCCGCGTGATCGCGGCCCGGGCGGCCGCGGGGGAGCTCAACCCCAACCGGATCACCGCAGCAACGCTCGCCCGCCACCTCTACGAGCCGGACATGCCCGACGTCGACCTGTTCCTGCGCACCTCCGGCGAGCAGCGCACGTCGAACTTCCTGCTGTGGCAATCCGCTTATGCCGAGATGGTCTTCCTTCCCGAACACTGGCCCGACGTGGATCGGCGCAGCCTGTGGCGCGCCGTCGAGATTTTTGCGGGGCGCGACCGCCGTTATGGGGCGGCGAAGGACCGCCCGGCGGCTCGCTCCTGAGCTTCGCGACGCAAGCGGACTATGCCGGTGGTGCCGATGTCGAGGCGCCGGGGCCGGGTCGCGCCGCCGAGCATGTGGGGCACAGGCCGAAGAAGTCAAAGGTGTGGTCGACGTCGGTGAACCCGTGCTCGGCCGCCATCGCCGCCGCCCACGTCTCCACGGAGTCACTGGCGATCTCGATGGCCTTGCCGCAGCGCCGGCACACGAGGTGGTGGTGGTGCGTCGAGGTGAAGCAGCGCCGGTAGAGCGACTCGCCGTCATCGGCGCGCAGGACGTCGACCTGGCCGGCTTCGGCCAACGTTTGCAGCGTGCGGTACACGGTCGCCAACGCGACGCGTTCACCCCGCTCCCGCAGCATCTCGTGAAGCTGCTGGGCGCTGCGGAAATCTGCGGTGTCCTCGAGCAGGTCGCTCACCGCGACACGTTGGCGCGTCATGCGCTGAGTGGTCGTCATACCTTCTCTCGAATCTCGACGTCGTCCGGAACGTCCGGATGGGGGCGGTGGCCGGCGTTTCGGCCGGTGATCGGCCGTAGCAGCGATACTACGATGTAGGCCGCCAGCGCCAGCAGAACGATGGTGGCGCCAGGGGAGACGGGCCTGATGTAGCTGATCGTGAGGCCCACGATCGACACCGCGACACCGATGGCCATGGCCAATAGCATCGTCGTGCGAAACGAGCGGGCGAGAACCTGCGCGGCGGCCACCGGCACGATCATCAGCGCTGACACGAGCAACACACCCACCACCCGCATCGCCACGGCGACGGTGAGCGCGCTCATCACCGCCACGAGCATGTTGAGGGCCTGGGTGGGCAGCCCGCTCGCGCGGGCGAAGTCCTCGTCGTGGGCGAGGACGAACAGGGCGCTGCGCAGCCCGATGCCCACGGCAAGGACGGCGACGGCAAGCAGCGTGGTCAGCCAGACATCCACGGTGGTGACGCTGGAGATAGAGCCGAAGAGGTAGCCGTTGAGGTTCGCGGTCGTCCCGCCGGCCAGCGTCATGAGGATGACGCCGCCGGCGATGCCGCCGTAGAAGAGCATGGCCAGGGCGACGTCGCCGCTGGTGCGTCCTCGCCCTCGGACCCATTCGATCAGCACCGCGCCCACGACGGCGGCCACCCCGGCTCCCGGCACAGCCAGCGTGTCGTGGGGGGTGAGGCCCAGGGCGCCGCCGACGAGCCAACCGGCGGCCACGCCTGTGAGTGCCATGTGGCCGATGCCGTCGCCCAGCAGTGCGAGGCGCCGCTGGACGAGATAGGTGCCCATCACGGGAGCGGCGATGCCGACGAGGACCGCGACGATGAGCGCGCGCTGCATGAGCCCGCTGCCGAGCATGTCGGCGACCACGCTCACAACCGCACCTCGAGTTCGGGCACCCCGAAGGCGGGTGTTTCGCCGCCGAGTTCGTGGGCGTGGATGTGGTCATGTTCGGCCGTACGATCGCTCGCCGGCCGCGGGGGAGCGCCGTCATACACCAGCCTGCCCTGGCGCATGACGACAGCCCGGTCGATGAGGGGCGCGAGCGGCCCGAGATCATGCAACACAATGAGCATGGTGATGCCGCGTGCGTGAAGGCCATCAAGCGTGTCAGCCAGGGCGTCCTTGGAGGCCCGATCGATGCCCGCGAGGGGCTCATCGAGCACGAGGAAGTCCGGGTTGCGCACGAGCGCCCGGGCGATGAGCACGCGCTGCTGCTGGCCGCCGGAGAAGACGTGGACGGGGTCGTTGGCGCGATGGGTGAGACTCACCTCGGCGAGAGCCGCCAGGGCGGCATCGCGCCAGCGCCGCGGCAAGCGCAGTCGGCGGCCCCCGAGCAGCCCGGTTGCAACCACCTCGAGCGCCGTGGCCGAGGTGCCTGACGTCGACACCGCGCGCTGTGGGGCATACCCCACACGCTGCCACGGAAGGCGGCGGCGTTCGGTGGCGACGTTGTGGCCGAAGATGAGAGATTCGCCTGCCGTCGCCGGGTAGATCCCCAGCAACGCCTTCACGAGAGACGACTTGCCCGAGCCATTGGCGCCCATGAGCGCCAAGGTTTCGCCGGCATCGATGCGCAGCGTCACACCGTCGATGAGCTGGGCGCCATCGATGGTGACGCCAAGCCCGTGGGTGGCCACGGGCGGTGGGCCAAGCGGCATGGGGGAGTCCTCACTGGTTACGCGCAGGAGTTGCGCTGTGATACTCATCGTCCTGCGCATGCGAATCATTGTCAATTAGAGTGTGCCATAGTTGCGAATGAGAACGAGTTGCAACAGTATGGCTCCGTCTAATTCCGACCCGAAGGGCCGCTCATGAGGATTGCCGCCGCCGCTATAGCCGTCTCTCTGCTCGCCATTGCGAGCTGCGGCACGAACGCGCAGGAAGAAACCGCGCCGGACGGCCAGGAGGAGAACGAGGCGCTGCCCGTGCTCGCCTCGTTCTACCCCCTGCAGTACGTCGTCGAGGAGGTCGGGGGCCCGGCGGTGGAAGTCACAAACCTCACCCCACC
>DATGSB010000153.1:0-2116 GCA_035303045.1 Actinomycetaceae bacterium
ATCCGCCACGCCTTCGAGGTCGCCCGCCGCCGTCTCGCCCTCACCGGCACGCCCTTCCGCTCCGATACCGCGGCCATCCCCTTCGTCGTCTACGAACCGGACGCCGACGGGATTCGCCGCTCGCGGGCCGACTACTCCTACGGGTACGCCGACGCGCTGCGCGACGGCGTGGTCCGGCCGGTGATCTTCCTGTCCTACTCCGGGCAGATGCGCTGGCGTACGCGCGCGGGCGATGAGGTCAGCGCCCGGTTGGGCGAGCCGCTGACGAAGGACCTCACCGCGCAGGCGTGGCGCACCGCGTTGGACCCCGCCGGCGACTGGATCCCCGCGGTGCTGCACGCGGCCGATCGCCGCCTCACCGAGATTCGCCGGGGCATGGCCGATGCCGGCGGGCTCGTCATCGCCAGCGATCAGGCCAAGGCCCGCGCCTACGGGCGGCTGCTGGCCGATATCACCGGGGAACAGCCGGCCGTCGTGCTCTCCGACGACGAGGGCGCCTCACAGCGCATCGATGACTTCGCGGCGGACACCTCACGCTGGATGGTCGCGGTGCGAATGGTCTCAGAAGGGGTCGACGTGCCCCGGCTCGCGGTCGGGGTCTATGCGACCTCGACCGCGACGCCGCTCTTCTTCGCCCAAGCCGTGGGGCGATTCGTGCGCGCCCGGCGCCGCGGGGAAACGGCCTCGGTGTTCCTGCCCAGCGTGCCCGTGCTGCTGGCGCATGCCGCCGAGCTGGAAACCCAACGGGACCACGCCTTGGATCGGGTGTTGACCGCCGATGAGAAGGGCCAGTTCTTTACCCCCGAGGAACGCGAGCTCGCGGCCGCCAACCGGGAGGAGCGGGCCAGTGAGGAGCTCACGCTCCCGGGCTTCGAAGCTCTGGACGCCCAAGCCTCCTTCGACAAGGTTCTGTTCGACGGCGGTGAGTTCGGCACCGGAGGCGATGTCGGCTCACCGGATGAGGAGGAGTACCTCGGCCTGCCGGGCTTGCTCGAACCCGAGCAGGTCAGGCAACTCCTGCGGGCTCGTCAGGCGGACCAGGTGAAGCGGCAACGCCGCCAGGCGGCCAGCGCCGACGCAGACGACGGGCAAGGGTCGGTGCCGGAGCATCGGCGCCGCGCCGGATTGCGCAAGGAGCTGTCGGCTCTTGTCGCCGCGTGGGCGCGGCGGAGCAACGAAGCCCATGCGGTCGTCCACACCAAGCTGCGCCAGCAGTGCGGCGGCCCGCCGGTGGCACAAGCCAGCAGTGCGGAGATCCAGGCACGCATCGACGTGCTGCGCCGGTGGTTCGTCGGCCGAACCTAGGCCCTGGACGGCCCCGCCGGCACAGCACGTCGAGATACGAGTGCCGCGCTCGACCGCTAACGCGTTCGGGTGCGGGTGACCAGCGACATGATGAGCGAGATGACGGCGACAATAATGCCGATCCAAATGAGGACCTTCGCAGCTTCGACTGCTAATCCCACGATGAGCAAGATGACGCCGATGACGATAAGTGTCAGCCACAGTGGCATGTTGATCTCCTAACTCCCGCGCCGGTGCGTTTGACGACGCTGTAGGAGCAGATTGGCTCACATCGACCTCGGCCGCACGCCGAAACTGGTCAGCTGTCGAGGTTGACGTGCCTCGTGGGAATCCCGGGCTCACCCTCCGACAGCCGCCACGCGGCATAGGGCAGCTCGGCGCGCGAGGCGACGTGGCGGCGGGCCGCAGCCGGGAGGGCTTGCGGATCGAGATGCTCTTCGAGTGCCTCGCCATCGCGGACGAGCAGCTCGTCGAGACGCCGCGCCCCCTCGGCAGCCAGTCGCGCTGCCCGCTGCTCCTCGCTGCCCCCGGCCACGATGATCTCCTCGGCGGCGACATTGTCGACCACCGCCCGCCCGGCACACTTCTGGCCTCCCACCGATTCCTTGGCCGAGGAGCTTTTGGCCACCGGCTCCATCTGCCCGGCCCCGTTCTCGCGCGCGACCAGCTTGTACACCAGCTCGGCGGTGGGGAACCCCGATCCCGTGACGAGCTTGGTGCCGACCCCGTAGGAATCCACCGGGGCTGCCCCCAGTGCGGCAATGGCGTACTCATCGAGGTCGGAGGTCACCGTGATCTTCGTCGTCGTCGC
>DATGSB010000154.1:0-4141 GCA_035303045.1 Actinomycetaceae bacterium
GCTACGAGATCCGGCGGCAGCAGCGCCCAGCCGAGCCGCCACCCCGTCATGCCCCAGTACTTGGAGAACGAGGAGATGACGACGGCCGAGTCGCTTTCGGGCACGTCCCAGGCGCACACGCCGCGCGCGTCGGGAACATCCGCGCGCTCGGGGTAGGTGATGCCGTGGTAGATCTCGTCGCTGATGAGGCGCACGTCGCGAGCCGCGCACCACGCCGCCAACCCGGCCATCGCCGGTCGGTCGATCATCGTGCCAGTGGGGTTGGCGGGCGAGGCGATGACGAGGCCTGCGACCGGGCCGTGCTCGGCGACGACGTCGTCCAACAGCCGCGGGGTGGGTTGGAACTTCGTGTCGGGGCCGCAGTCGACCTCCACCACCCGGCATCCCAGGGTGGTGAGGATGTTGCGGTAGGCGGGGTAGCCGGGGCGGGCGAGGACGACGACGTCGCCGGGGTCGAAGGCGGCGAGGAAGGTGAGGAGGAAGGCGCCGGAGGAGCCGGTGGTGATGGCGACCTGCGACGGCGCCACCGTGAGCCCGTACCAGCGCTCGTAGTGCCCGGCGATCGCCTCGCGCAGTTGACTCAGCCCCAACGCACTGGTGTAGCCCAGCCCGACGGCTTCGGGGCTGGCCGCCCGATCCCGCACATCGCGCGGCGCGCCCCCGGCGGGCTCGCCGGCGCACAGGGAGATGACGTCACGCCCCTGGGCGCGCAGCTGGGCGACCTCATCGAGAATCGCCATGACCTCGAAGGCCGTGACGGCGGAACGTGCCGAGGCCTTCACGTCGCCGCGCTCCGGGCACGCAGGGCGCGGCGGGAAGATCGGCCCTCAGCGGCCGCGATGCGCAGCATGGCCCCATCGTAGGTTGGCCTCTCCGCCGTCGGGCATGCAAGCCCCGGATGAACGACGATGGCAACCATGGCCGGTCTCCCGCTGCGTTCCGCCCAGGGTCGCTGGGTGGTGCTGGCGACGACGCTGGCCTCGGCGATCGCGCTGCTCGACGGCACGGTCGTCAACGTCGCCCTGCGCCCCATCGCCGTGGATCTCGGTGCCACGCTCACCGACCTGCAGTGGGTCGTCAACGCCTACATGCTCACCCTGGCCTCCCTCATCCTCGTGGGCGGCTCGCTCGGCGACCGGCTCGGGCGCCGCAGGATCTTCCTCGCCGGCATCGTGTGGTTCGGCGCCGCCTCGCTGCTGTGCGCGGTGGCCACCAACGCCGACCTGCTCATCGTCGCCCGCGGTCTGCAGGGCATCGGCGGGGCGCTGCTGACGCCGGGCAGCCTCGCGCTCATCCAGTCCCTCATCGCCGAGGAGGACCGGCCCCGGGCCATCGGCTACTGGTCGGCGTGGTCGGGCGTCGCCGCGGCGGCCGGTCCCCTGCTGGCAGGCGGGCTCATCGAGGCCTTCACCTGGCGAGCCGTGTTCTTCATCAACGTGCCGATCGTCGTCGCCGTCGTCGTCATCACCGCCCGCCACGTGCCGGAATCCCGCGGCGATACCCGTGAGGGCCGCTTCGACGTGCTCGGCGCCGGGCTCGGCGTGCTCGCCCTGGGCGGAGTGACGATCGGGCTCATCGAACGCAGCTGGGCTGCCGGGCTCATCGGCGCGGCGATCGCCGTCGTCTTCGTCCTCACCCAGGCCCGGCTGCGCCACCCGATGCTGCCGCTCACGATCTTCGCCGACCGAACGTTTTCGGCCGTCAACGTCGTCACCTTCGTCGTCTACGGCGCGCTCGGTGCGCTGATGTTCTTCCTCATCCTGTACCTGCAGGTCGTCGCCGGGTACAGCCCGCTGGCGGCCGGTGCGGCGACGATCCCGTTCACCGTGCTCATGCTGCTGTTCTCCCCGCGGGTGGGAAGCCTCCTCACCGTCACCGGCCCCCGCCTCCTCATGACCGCCGGGCCCCTCACCGCGGCCGCCGGCGTCCTCCTGCTCGCCACCATCCCGGCCGAGGCCTCCTACCTGCGGCACGTGCTGCCCGGCGTCGTCGTCTTCGGCATCGGCATCACGCTGCTCGTGACCCCGTTGACGGCGACCGTGCTCGCCGCGGCCCCGGCCAGCCACGTCGGGCTCGCCAGCGGCGTCAACAACGCGGTGGCCCGGGCGGCGAGCCTGCTCGCGGTGGCAGCCCTGCCCGCGGCGGTGGGCCTGGGCGGCAGCGAGGGGGCACTGGTCGCCGAGGCCTTCGCCCCCGGGTATGTGCGGGCGATGTGGTGGTGCGCGGGGCTGCTCGCGGCGGGCGCCGCGATCGCCGCGGCGTTCGTGCCCGGACGACGCAGCGCCGCCGCCCCCGCGGCCGGCTTGTAGTCTCGGGTCCATGGCCGAGATCACCGTGTTTCACAACCCCCGCTGCTCGACGTCACGGCATGCGATTGCGGCCCTCGCCGACGCCTCGGCGGAGGCCGACGTGGTGGAGTACCTCAAGACGCCGCTGAAACGCGAGGAGCTCATCGAGCTGCTCGACGTGCTCGAAGATCCGCCGGCTGACCTCGTGCGCAAGGACGCTCACTTCGCGAAGCTGGGCCTGGCGCCGGAGCACTACACGACGCCCGAGCAGGTCGCCGACCTGCTCGTGGAGCACCCGCGCCTCATGCAGCGCCCGGTGCTGCGCCGGGGTGACCGGGCGATCATCGGCCGGCCGAAGGGGCGCGTGGCGGAGTTCCTCGACATCGCCTGAGCCAGCACCTCGGCTGCATGTCCGCCGCGGTGCGACACGGCGCGCATAGGGGCCGCGGTTGCCGCATCTCTCGACGGGGTATCGGTAGTGTCGGCAGTGGCCGCACGCCACCTAGCTGATAGCCCCGAATGGCAACCAGCTGTACGCCGTGAGGGGACGCCCACCCACAGAAGGCCACCACGATGAGCGTTGACCTCGCCCCCCAGGCAGCCACCACCGGAGGGCGCAACGCCCTCGACGTCAGCACCGCCACCCGCACCTACGTCTTGGACACCTCGGTGCTCCTGTCGGACCCTCGTGCTCTGCTGAGGTTCGCAGAGCACACCGTCGTCCTCCCCGTCGTCGTTGTCACGGAACTCGAAGCAAAGCGCCACCACCCCGAACTCGGCTACTTCGCCCGCGAAGCCCTGCGACTCCTGGACGATCTGAGAGTCCAGCACGGACGCCTGGATGCTCCTGTGCCGGTCGGAGACATGGGCGGCACGGTACGGATCGAGCTCAACCACTCCTCCGACGACGTGCTGCCCTCCGGTCTGCGTCTCAGCGACAACGACACCCGGATCCTGTCGGTGGCCGCCAACCTGCAAGCTGAGGGCGAGTCGGTCACCGTGGTCTCCAAGGACCTCCCGATGCGCGTCAAGGCCTCCTCGGTGGGCCTGCAGGCAGAGGAGTATCGCGCGCTCGACGTCGTCTCCTCCGGCTACACGGGGCTGGCCGAGGCGACCCTCACGGCCGAGGAAGCGGATCGACTCTGGCAGGAGGATGCAACCCTCACCACCGTTGACCTCACCGACACCGACGCGCTGGTCGATCTGCCGGTCCATGCCGGGTTGATCCTGCACACCCCCACGGGTTCCTCCCTCGCCCGGGTGGGCCCGCACGGCACGCTGGTGCCCATCCGCGGTGACAAGGACCTGTTTGGGGTCCGCGGCCGCTCCGCAGAACAGCGCGTCGCCATCGAACATCTCACCAACCCCGAGGTGGGCATCGTGTCCCTGGGCGGCAGGGCGGGCACCGGGAAGTCGGCACTCGCGCTAGCGGCAGGCCTTGACGCGGTCGTGGAGCGTAAGCAGCACCGCAAGGTCATCGTCTTCCGCCCGCTCTACGCCGTCGGCGGGCAGCAGCTGGGATACCTCCCAGGGGACGCCTCGGACAAGATGGACCCGTGGGGCCAGGCCGTCTTTGACACGCTGTCGGGAATCATCAGCGACAACGCGCTGAACCACGTGAAGTCCAGCAACGTCCTCGAGGTCCTGCCGCTGACCCACATCCGCGGACGCTCCCTGCACGACGCGTTCGTCATCGTGGACGAGGCGCAGTCCCTGGAACGCAACGTCCTTCTCACCGTGCTGTCTCGCATCGGCCAGAACTCCAAGGTGGTCCTCACCCACGACGTCGCGCAGCGCGACAACCTCCGAGTAGGCCGCCACGACGGCATCGCAGCGGTCATCGAAGCCCTCAA
>DATGSB010000155.1:0-6670 GCA_035303045.1 Actinomycetaceae bacterium
GTCGATGAGGCGGCAGAAGATCTCTGGGGGGCGGTTGGGGCCTTCGTGCGGTTCGGCCAGCATCTGTTCCAACACATCCGCAACCCAGCGGTGGCGAGTGGAACCGTCATGCTGGTATTCCGTCTCCAGCTCTTGGAAGAACTCGGTGATGTACATGCTGGATCGGTACGGGAAATACTTGGCTTCATCCTCATTTTCAGCGTCGTCACGGCCCGCGTTGCCCACGATGAGGTCAGCAAGAGCTTCGAGGTTGCGGCGCTTGAACTTCACGGTGCCATTATCGCAACTGAAGCCGACCAGCTTCCGGACTCAGCAACGCTCGTGTGCCGCAGATGCTGCACGAGGCACTCCGGGTGCGCAGCACGAGGGGACGTCAGAGCAAGTCTCGCGTGTGCGTCCAGACGGTCATACGATGCACGTCGAACCGTCGACAGATCGAGACCACGCTCTCGCCGTTCGCGCGGGCAGTTCGGATAGCGTCCACTTGGCTCTCCGTCAGCGGTGTTCTAGCTCGTCTCCTAGGGTTCGCCACGACGCCGGGCTCGTCCTCAACTGCACCTTCAAGTTCGTCCTCGATACCGAGTTTCGCCTGCTCCCACGCGGAACCGAGCCGCTCGAACCTCTGCCAGGTGTTCGGTTTGAGTCCGCCCGCGTCCACCCAGTCCGAATCATTTGCGAAGCGGGCGGCGTCGCCCCGCGCGGTGGGGACCACTTCGCCGATTGAACGGCATGCGGGTGTAGTTTTGTTGCCCTTGAGACAGTCTCGATGAGGAGGAGTCTTTGACACGCAATCCCAAGCGCCAGCTTGCGCTGACGATGTTCATGACCGGATTCGGCTTCCACAACGACGCCTGGCGTCACCCCACCAGCCGGACGGGTGAGGTCGGCACGCTGGGGCTCATACGGGACATGATCCAGAGCGCCGAGCGGGCCAAGCTCGATGCGGCGTTCATCGCTGACAGCTTCAGTGCCGATGCCATGCGCCGGGGCGGATACCACGGCTCATCGCCCTATGAACCGCTGACGACGCTGAGTGCGATGATCGGATACACCGACAAGATCGGCCTCATCGGCACGCAGTCGACGACGTGGTCGGAGCCCTACATCTTGGCGCGGCAGTTCGCTGGTCTCGATGCGCTGAGTGGTGGTCGCGCCGGGTGGAACATCGTCACCTCGATCAATGGCAACGAGAACTTCGGGCGAGACGAGATGCCGCTTCCAGAGGAGCGGTACGACCGGGCGACGGAGTTTGTCGAGGTCGTGCGCAAGCTGTGGGACTCTTGGGATCGGGACGCGATCGTGGACGACCGCGAGAACTCGATGTGGATCGATAATGAGCTGCTGCGCGACATCGATCACGCCGGTAAGCATTTCCGGGTACAGGGTCCGATAACCATCCGTCGCTCGCCCCAGGAGTGGCCGGTGTTGGTTCAGGCGGGGCAGTCACCCGCCGGGATCGAATTGGGTTCCTCGGTGGCCGACATTATTTATACGGTCCAGCCGGATAAGCAGAAGGCCCAAGAGTTCTACGCCATGTACAAGGGCAAGGTTGCTGCGAAGGGACGCGATCCGGAGAAGGTGAAGATCCTGCCCGGGATCATGCCGATCACCGGGCGCACCCAGGCGGAGGCCGAAGAGTTCGCCAAGGAACTGGAAAACTATATCGACGTGGCACGCGGCCGGTCGATGGTGGCCGGGCTCATCGATGCAGACATCAGCGATATCGACCTCAACGACAAGATCCCGCAGTCCCGCTTCGTCGACGGACCGACGCGAATGCAACGGTGGTACCTCTTCAGGGACCTCGCCGCTGAATTGACCCTGTGGGAACTCATCGTTCGGTTGTCTCGGTCGATGGGGCACCGGGTGATGGTCAGTACGCCGGACAAGATCGCCGAAACGATGATCGACTGGTTCGAGTCTCGGGCGCTCGATGGTTACAACTTCAACCCCCCGAGCATTCCGGAAGGCATGAACCGAATTTTCGATCTCCTCGTGCCGGAGCTGCAGGAGCGTGGCTACTTCCGCGACGAGTACGTCGGGGACACGTTCCGGGAGCGCTCCGGCCTCACCCTCACCGAGGACGACGTCGCGAAGGTCCGGCGCACCTACGTCACATAGCGGCAACCCGGCGTCTCGCCTCAACGCCTATGCCGGGTGTTTGCTCTCTCAGCGAGAACGGTCTGGGAACGGCGGTGCCTCCCGATGCTCCTTGGAACCGATGGGGTCGGGCACGGGCGAATCGCGGCCTTGGGCATAGGCGAGGTAGATGGCGCTGTTGATGAGCCCGATGTGGCTGAACGCCTGCGGGAAGTTCCCGAGGAACCCGCCGTGGCGGGGATCTAGCTCCTCGGAATACAACCCGAGGTGATTCGCCCGGGCCGCCATCCCCGCGAAGGCCTCGCGCGCCTCGTCCACCCGGCCGGACATCGCCAGGGCATCGACGAACCAGAAGCTGCACAGCCCGAAGGCGCCTTCCTCACCGGCGATCCCGTCATCCGCGAGGTAGCGGTAGATCAGCCCATTGTCGCGAAGCCCCTCGCCGACGGCATCGATCGTGCTTTGCACCCGAGGGTCCTCGAAGGGCAGGAATTCCAGCAGGGGGATGAGCAAGCTCGAGGCGTCGAGCACCGCCCGCTCGTAGGACTGCACGAAGGAGTCCAGCTCCGTGGAGAAGCCGCGGATGAGGACTTCCTCGCGGATTTCCCCGGCGGCGTGTTCCCAGGCCTCCGCGTCGCCGTCGATGACACCGGCCCGCGCCATCTTGATCGCGCGCTCCAATCCCATCCAGACCATGACCTTGGAGTGAACGAAGTGGAATGGCCCGTTTCGTGGCTCCCAGATGCCGTTGTCGCGGTCGTTCCACCGCAGGGCGGCTTCGTCAGCGACCTGGGGCAGGAACGCGAGAATCTCATCATCGACGTCGTCACCGAAGCGCACCATCTCGTACACGACGCTGATGAGCTCGCCGTAAACGTCGAGCTGCAGCTGGTCGACCGCGCCGTTGCCGACACGCACGGGCGCGGAGCCGCGGTACCCCTCGAGCTGGGGAAGTTCGCGCTCGGTCAGTTCGGTCGCGCCGTCGAGGCCGTAAACGATCTGGATCGTGCGGTGCTCCTCGCGATGGGCGCGAGCGACAGTCTCGGCCCATTCGACGAACGCGTGGGCGTCTGCATCATGCCCCAGGGCATGCATGGCTTGCGCGGCGAGCGAGGAGTCGCGGATCCAGCAGTACCGGTAGTCCCAGTTTCGAACCCCGCCGATATCCTCCGGTAGCGATGTCGTGGCCGCGGCGGCAATCGCTCCCGTGTCTGCGTGGGTGAGGAGCTTGAGCGCCAGCTCGGCTCGCACGACGAGTTCCTCGTATGGGGCGGCCCACGAGCGGGAGCCCGTCGCGTCGGCCTTGCCGACCCAGCTCTGCCAGCTGTCGATCGCCTCGTCGAGAACCTCTCGCGTGGGCGGTGGCACGCGCGGCGGCTCCTCGCCCCACCAACTCGCTACGAGCGCTCGTTCCTCGCCGTCAGCCAGCGTCAACCGCGCGGTGAGCGTGCGCGAGTCGCCGTCCTGGTGGAGCTGGCATTCGCCGTCGCTGAGTCCGTGCAGTGTGAGGACGTCGTCGCCCGCCCAGGCCATGACACCGCCGTCGGTGATGGCCATCTGCGCAGGGGCGCCCCCGTAGCGGAATCGCGGGCTCCACTGGACCTCGACGGTGACGTCGCCGCCGTCGGCGCGAAGCAGCCGGTGGATCGCAGGCTCCGCCCGGGACTTGCCGACGCCGTCGATGTCGCCTTCGAGGGCCATGCCGTCGGTGACGGTGAGGCGACCGGCCTCGCCGCTGAACTCGGTTTCCAGGACGTTGGTACGGGGGATGTATCGCTGATCCGCTGGTGCGCCGTCGGCCATACTCACCTGGAATCGCCCGCCACGGCGGTCGTCGAGGATCGCGGCAAACACCGCGGGGTCGCTCAGCATGGGGGTGGGCCACCAGTCGATCGAGCCGTTGCGCCCGACCAGTGCCACCGAGCGGAGGTTTCCGATGGCGCCGTAGTCCTCAATGGGAAGGTAGTTCGAATCCATCAGGTCACGACCTCGGGGATGACATGCGCGCCGAAATCGCGAATGAAGCGCTGCTGGTCGCGGTGCACATTGTGCAGGTAAATACGGCTGAAGCCGAGGTCGACGAACTCCCGGAGTCGCTCGATGTGGCCGTCGAGGTCCGCCCCGACCATGACGGCCTCGCGCATGTGCTCGTGCTCGACGTGCTCGGCGGCAGCGGCGAAATCCTCGGGCAGGCGCAGGTCGGCGAGGACGGCGCTTGCAAAGGTGTTCGTTCGCCACTCGCGGTGGGCCGCGGTGAGCGAATCGGCATCGTCGAGGCCGTAGGACAACTGCACCTGCAGAAAGAGGGGCTTGCAGTCGCCCCCGCCGGCGCGGAATGCCGCCACCATCTCGGCGAGATCCTCCGTCGGCTGGGCGACGGTCACGAGGCCGTCGGCCCACCCCGCCACCCACTGCGCGGTCTCCGGCGTCAACGCGGCCCCCACAATCGGCGGGGGCTCGGGCGGGCGGGTGTAGAGCCGGGCGTCCTCGACGACGACGAAGCCGCGGGCATTGACCGTCTCGCCCCGCCACAGGGCCCGTATGACGTCCGCGGAGGAGCGCAGCCGCGCGTTGCGCTCCTCCTTGGTGGGCCAACGTTCACCGGTGATGTGCTCGTTGAGCGCTTCCCCGCTGCCCAGCCCCAACCAGAAGCGCCCGGGGTACATCTCCTCCAAGGTCGCCGCCGCTTGGGCGACAACGGCGGGATGGTAGCGCTGGCCCGGGGCGCAGACGGTGCCCAGCGGCAGCGACGTCGCCTCCAGTGCGGCGCCGAGCCACGACCACGCATACCCTGATTGACCTTGGTCCTCGCTCCAGGGGTGGAAGTGGTCGGAGCACATCGCGTGGGTGAACCCGGCGTCTTCGGCGCGGCGCAGATGGTCGAGCAATTCTCCGGGCGCGAATTGCTCGTGGGAGGCGTGGTACCCAATATCAATCGTCACGTTGCAATGTCACCTGCTTTCCGGAATTCCTGAGGAGACCGCCACCCCGAGTGCGGCCTGGCGGGTGTCGAGGTGGCGCAGCTGGATGACGACCGGCACGTCGCTCACGACCGTGAGCCCGTAGGGCACCCCGAGGGGGACGGCTTCCGGGTCGATGAGGTCGTTGATCCGCACGTGGCGCACCCGCCCGGCACCCACCTCGATGCGGTAGGGGCCCACCGGGTCGCCATCTTCGTGGTGCACCGTCACCTCCGCGCACGCCGTCGAAGGCGAGGCGTTGAGCAGGCACAGTTCGTCGCGGCTGGTGAAATCGGGCTCGCGGCCCGTGGAGGCGGTGGGCATGTAACCCGCCGAGAAGGACCATCGCTTGGCACCCCACGTGGCGTGCTTGTCGCTGGGCTGCTCATCCGCCATCGTTGGCTCCCGCCTCGAGAAGGGTGTCCAAGTAATCGTTGCGAAACACGCCGTGAGGGTCGAGCCGTCGGCGTGTGGCGGCGAAGTCCTCCCAGTCGGGGTACAGCTGCGCGAGATCTGGCGCCGTGCGGGAGTGCTTCTTTCCCCAGTGAGGCCGGCCTCCGTGGTCGAGGAAGAGGGGTTCCATATCGCCGAAGTAGTGCTCGTAGGGCAATGACGCGTTGTGGAGCAGCGCGATCGTCATCGTGGGGCGGCGGTGAGACGGCGAGAGCATCGCGTCATCCGCCGCCACCGTGCGCACGAGCACCCGCCAGGCCACGCGCGCCCGATGCCGCTCGTTGATCCGCTCCCGCGCCCGCCGAAACGCCTCCAGCCCCAGCGCGCGGGGCAGCATGTACTCCATTTCCTCGAAGCGAAGTTCCTGCGTGTTCGGCAGGATCTCATAGGACGGCCCGACCTCCTCACGATGGAGACGACCCGGAACCTCGAGGCCGTCGAGGCGCCCGGGCTCATCGAGAATCCGGAGCTGAGCCAGGTCGCTGCGCGGATACCAGTAGAAGTCGACGTGCCGATACCTTGCGGCGAGGTCGTCGAAATGATCGAGCACCCACTCGATGTGGGTGATGACGTTATAGCGGTGCAGGTCGTAAGAGGGCCGCACGCGCAGCGTCAGCGACGTCATGATGCCCAGCGTTCCCAGCGACACCTGCGCGGCTCGAGTCAGGTCGCGCTCCGCTTCTGCCCCGGCATCGTGCCCGAAGAGTAGGACGTCCCCATCGCCCGTCACGAGGCGGCCACCAAGAACCATCGACGAGAGGTTGCCCAGGGTTTCGCCGGTTCCGTGGGTCCCGGTGCCGACGGCGCCGGCGATCGTTTGGTAATCCACATCGCCGAAGTTCTCCAGTGCCAGGCCGACGTCGGCCAGCTGTGATCCCAGATCAGCCAGCCCCGTTCCCGGCAACACCGTGGCCACCCGGCGCTCGGCGTCATGACCGACGACGCCGGTGAGCCGGTCGAGCGAGACCACGATGTCGTCGCTCGCGATGATCGGGGTGGAGGAGTGGGCGGAGCCGATCGGGCGAACCCGTTGGCCGTGGCGCGTTGCGAAGCGCACGACCTCGGAAACTTCCTCCTCCGAGCGGGGTTCAACCCTGCGGTCCGGGGCAACGGTGAGGCTGCCGGACCAATTGACGATGTCGTGATCGAGCTTCTGC
>DATGSB010000156.1:0-13440 GCA_035303045.1 Actinomycetaceae bacterium
TGGAGGCGGCCACGCGGCGAAGCTGCGCCAATCGCACGCGCTGATCGAAGAGGTCCTCGTCAAACGTGTGCAGCATCGTCGTCATCCACCACGAGAAGTACTCGGCTTGCCACACCGTGCGCAGCGCGTCGTCGGTGTAGCGACGCAAGGCCGACTCATCGCCCTTGGTGAGCTGCGCGGTCAATGCGGTCGCGAGGAGGCGCACATCGCGAATGGCGAGGTTCATTCCCTTCGCGCCGGTGGGCGGAACGATGTGTGCCGCGTCCCCGGCGAGGAACAGCCGGCCATGCTGCATGCGCTCACCCACGTAGGAGTGCAGCGGGGCGATCGAACGCTCGAAGATCTCACCCCGCGTCGGTTCCCACGGCTCACCGCCGAGTGAGAAGCGCACGGCGAGCTCCTCCCAGATGCGGTCGTCGGGCCATTCATCGAGCGAGTCGCTCGCTGGGACCTGCAGGTACAGCCGCGAGACCGACGTCGAACGCATCGAGTACAGCGCGAAGCCGTTGTCGTGGCGCGCATAGACGAGCTCATCGACGCGGGGGCTGGCGTGGGCGAGGATGCCCAGCCAGGAGAATGGGTAGACCTTCTCCACCGGCCTGCGCCGCTCGCCCATGGCGCGCCGCCCGGCGCCGTGCGCCCCGTCGCAGGCGACGACGAAATCGGCCGTGATCGTGCGAGGGGCCTCGCCCTGCGCGGTATAGGTCACGCTGGGGGAGTCGCTGTCGATGCCGTGAATCTCGGCGGGGCCACACGAGAAACGGATGTCGCCGCCGTCGGCCAACCGGCGCTCGGTGAGGTCGTACACCACCTGCTGCTGGCCGTAGACGGTGATCTGCCGGCCGGTGAGCTCGGTGAGCCCGATGCGGTGCGATTCGCCCTCGAACCGCAGCTCGATCCCATCGTGGGTGAGGCCCTCGGCATCCATCCGAGCCCCGACGTCCGCCTCGCGCAGGATGTCGGCCGCCCCGTGCTCGATGACGCCGGCGCGAACCCGCGCCTGAACGTAGTCGCGGTCGCGTGCCTCGACGACGATGCTCGAAATGCCCGCAAGGTGCAGTAGGTGGGAGAGAAGGAGGCCAGCGGGCCCCGCCCCCACAATCGCTACGGACGTGCGGTCGTTCTCCATCGGCTGCTCCTCCATCGACGTGCCTCGCCCGAGGGTACCCGCCGAAGCGGTAGGCGATATCACAATCGCATCACGGCGCCTGCCGTTGCGCCCGCGGGCGACGGGACAAACACGTCCCGGACCTGCGGGTTCGGTGCGGCGACGGAAACTGCCCGGCCACGCCGTAGCAGCGCGCCCTCCCACCTATCGGAAGGGTCACTTGTGACGTGGTGCATCTCTGGGCAAGAGTGCTCCTTGCTCCGTCTGCATTGATGCCGACGGCTATGTCGACATAGGAGTCCAAACATGTCAACCGTAACGATGCGACGCGATGGTCGTCGCCGTGTGAAGCTTGCAGCAACGTTGCTGACAGTCGGCGCACTGGCGCTGAGTGCCTGTTCCAATGGTGCCGACGATGACGCCGACACCGGAACCGACACCGGCACGGAGGCTGACGCCGGAACCGACGGAACCGAAGAAGAAACGGATGCAGACGAACCGGAAGAGCTCACCCCGATCACCGTCGTGACCTTCCTGCCACTGCAGTCCTTCACCTTCGCCCCGGAGATGATGGCCTACTCCGGCGGCTACTTCGAGGAACACGGCCTCGACGTCACCCTGGAGGCGGTGCAGGGCACCCCTGCGGCTATCCAGGCCGTCATCGGTGGCGCGGCATTCATCACTCGCGCTTCCACCATCGACCTCATGCCGCCGTGGGAGGACGGCCAGGAGATCGTCGGCGTGGGCACGATGGCGCGTCAGACCAACCTGCGCATCGCCTCGGCTGACACCAACCCGATCGAGGCTGCCGAGGATCTCGAAGGAGAAACCCTCGGCATGGGCTCGGTCGGCGGCACTAGTGAGCGCACGCTCGACCTGGCTCTGCGCGAATTCGGTGTCGACGGCGACACGGTCGAACGCCAGGCCGTGCCCGTGACCGCGGCGACCTTCGAGCTCGTCCGGCGTGGTGAGCTCGCCGGCTACATCGTCAGCCTCGACACCGCGCTCACCCTCGAGATCCAGAACGAGGACGCCGTGATCAGCACGGCAGCGCTGGACTCGATTCCGGACCTGCAGCTGTTCTTCACCACTCCGGAGAACGTCGAGAACGAGCCCGAGACCATCGAGAAGTTCCTCGCGGCCATGGCTGACGCAACCCAGTTCATGGTCGATGACGAGGCCAACAACTACGACGAGACGCTGCGCATCCTGCGCGACAGCGGCGACTGGGACTTCCCGGCACTCTTCGACGATGAGGCGTCCCGAGCGGCGCTGACCATCTACACGACCGAAACGTGGATGGACGACTCCGGTGTGCCGCTGCTGCACATCGACCCCGAGCTGTTCGAAAGCGCCTACGACGTCCTCACCGACGGCGGTCTGGTGGAAGGCACCGGAAACCCGCAGGACTGGATCACTACCGAGTTCGCTCCCTGAGCACTCGGTAGCTAACAAAGATTCGCGGCTCGCGGCCGACGAACGTAAGAACGGAAAGGTGGCACGACTCTGATGTCTCATGACGCCAAGTCCACGGCGGTTGTCGATGACAACCGAGGAACTGACACACGATTGAAAATTACGGGCGTCGGCCGCGACTTCCACACCAAGTTTGGCGTGACGCATGCCGTGTCCAACGTCGATCTGGAGATCAAGCGCGGCGAGTTCGTCGCGCTCATCGGCCGATCAGGCTGCGGCAAAACCACCCTGCTGCGGATGATCGGCGGGTTGCTGGCTCCCACCTCGGGAACGATCGAGGTGGACGGAAAGTCTCTGTGGGGCGGCAACAGCGTGGACGCCTCTGCGATCACGAAGCTTGGCTTCGTGTTCCAGGAGGCGAACCTCTTGCCCTGGTTCTCGGTGCTTGACAACATCGCGCTGCCACTGAAGCTGCGCGGTGTCGGCAAGAAGCAGCGTCGAGCCCGGGCGACGGAGCTCGCTGAGCTCGTGGGCCTCAAGGGCTTCGAGCGCTCGTATCCGCGGGAGCTGTCCGGTGGTATGCGCCAGCGCGCCGCCATCGCGCGTGCGCTGAGCACCGAACCGGAGCTCCTCCTCATGGACGAGCCGTTCGGTGCGCTGGACGCGCTCACCCGAGAGCGGATGAACCTCGAGCTGCAGAGCATCGTCATGGAGACGAATTCGACCGTCGTGTTCGTCACCCACGACATCCCCGAGGCCGTGTTCCTCGGCGACCGCGTCGTCCAGATGACGCCGCGCCCCGGGCGCATCAACAAGATCCTGCCGGTGGACTTCGCCAAGCCGCGAGATGTCGACCTGCAGACAAGCCTCGAATTCAACGAGATCGTCCGCGCGCTGCGCATCGAATTGGACGAGGAGAACTGAGTTGTCAAAGAGTCGCCTGATGAAGCTGCTGCCGTGGATCGCCACGCCGCTGCTGCTCATCGTCATCATCGTCGCCTGGCACGTCATCGTCACAGTCGGCGAAGTCAACCCGTTCATCTTCCCGCCGCCCTTGGACGTGGGGCAGTCGATGGTTGAGATCTTGGGGGAGGCGCGAACGTGGGAAGCCACCCGGGTGACGGTCATTGAGATTCTCGTCGGATTCATCCTGGCGGTCGCCTCGGGCCTGCTCGTGGGAGTTGTCCTCGGGAAGCTGCCGTGGATGGAGATCAGCCTGCGGCCGATCATCATCATCACGCAGGTCGCGCCGAAGGTGGCCTTCGTGCCGCTGTTCATCATCTGGTTCGGCTTCGGCATGACCTCCAAGATCCTCCTTGCGGTCATCCTCGCCTTCTTCCCGATCATGCTGAACGTGCTGCTGGGCGTCCGCTCGGTGGAACAGGGGCAGCGCGAGGTCATGCAGAGCCTCAACGCCACCCGCCTGCAGACCTTCGGTCAGCTCGAGATGCGAAGCCTCATGCCGTACCTCTTTGCAGGCATGGAAGTCGGCATCGTGCTGGCCACCACCGGTGCCATCGTCGGTGAGTACCTCGGTGGCAACGCGGGCCTCGGGTTCATGCTCGTGTCGGCGATGAACTCGCTGGATGCGGCGCGCACCTTCGCGTTCATCCTGCTGCTGTCGGTCATCGGCCTCATCCTGTTCCTCATCGTCAACGAGCTCAAGCGATTCTTCATCCCGTGGCACGAATCCGTGTACGGGCTGCAAAACCGTGAGGTCTGAGCCCGGCGAACTCGACCCAGCTCCGTCGTCTCCCGCGGGAGACGACGGGGAACAGGCTGGACATCCGAGCCCGAGGGACGTGACGGAGCGGCGCACGCCGAAGGCACTCGTCGTGCTGCTTGCCTCCCTCACGTCCCTCGGGCCGTTGAGCATTAGCTTCTACCTTCCGGCGCTGCCATACCTGGTTGACGAGTTCGGCGTCACCGAGGCGCAGGCGCAGCTGACCATGACGGCCACGCTCATCGGCTTGGCCGCCGGCCAGCTCATCCTGGGGACCGTCTCGGATGCGCGGGGCCGACGCTCCCTGCTGCTCATCGCGCTGGCCGGCTTCGCCGTCGTCTCCCTGGCGATCGCGCTCGTCGGGAACCTCTGGGCGGTCATCGTCCTGCGCGTGTTGCAGGGCTTCTTCGCTTCCGGCGGGATCGTGCTGAGCAGGGCAATCGTGCGAGACACCTCCTCGCGCCGGGCCGTCGGCCGGATCAACGCCCGCCTGCTGCTCGTCATCACGGTCACACCGCTGGTGGCGCCGAGCATCGGCGCGCAGGTTCTCATCGTCAGCTCGTGGCGCCTGATGTTCGTCTTCCTCGCCGCCATCGCCGCCATCTTCTTCGTCATCGTCGCCGTCACCCTGCCGGAGACGCTGAAGCCGGAAGAGCGCAGAGCCGGGGGGCTGAGCTCGGCCGGCCGGGCGTATGTGGAACTGTTCAGCAACGCCCGCTTCCGCGCCCTCATGGTCATGGTCGGCGTCATGATGACGTCCTACTTCACCTACATCACGGCCTCCGCCTTCGTCTTCCAGGACGGATTTGGCCTCAGCACTCAGCAGTTCGGCATCCTGTACGGCGCCGGAGCCATCATGCTGACCGCCGGCACCCAGCTCGGGGGCCAGCTCTTCGACCGGGTTTCGCCCGAGCGCCTCGCCGCGCTGGCATTCAGCGTCGCGATACTCGGCTCCGCCGTCATGGTCGTGATGACGACGCTGAGCGGCGACGACGGCGGGCCCAGCCTCGTGGCGTTCCTCGTGGCGCTGCTGCCGACCCTGCTCGCCAACGGACTGCTCATCTCCACGAGCCAGGGACTCGTCCTGTCCCAGCGCGGCGGGCACGCCGGTTCGCGGGCTGCGATGCTCGGGGCCGTGCAGTTCGGCGTCGGGGCCCTCGGCGCTCCCATTTCGGGCCTGTTCGGCAGCACCGCGCTGGCCATGGCGGGTGTTATGGGAACAGGCTTCGTTCTCGGGGTCTTGGCCCTTGTTGTCGTCCGCCGCCGCCCGTAGCCTCCCGGCAGCCGGGAAACCTGGTTGCGCGCGGGAGGCGCGCAACCATAACGTCCGAACAGTCCGCTATGTCGCACACCCTTGGGGAGCGACCTGGCGCCATTCGCTGGAGTCGCCAGCGTCGCATTCCCATCAATGACGAAGGAGTCCACAACGATGACACTCGGTTTCACCCGACGCCGCTCCGCCAGGAGCTGCGGTCGTATCGCTGCCACGCTTGCCGCCGTGGGAGCGCTCGCCCTCGCAGCGTGCTCGGGTGGCGAGGACCCAGCTCAGAACGGCAGCAACGGCGAGGCGGCCGAGGATCTTGGCGAGATGACCGTCGTCACCTTCCTGCCCCTGGATTCGATCACGTTCGTGCCTGAGATCGTTGCCCAGGTCGGCGGCTACTTCGACGACCACGGCCTGGAGGTCAACCTCGAGGCCGTGCAGGGCAGCTCTGCTGCGCTGCAGGCCGTCATCGGCGGAGCCGCCGAAATGACCCGGGTGAGCACCATCGACCTCTACCCGGCGCTCGAGCAAGACCAGCCGGTCAAGGCCATCGGCACGATGGCCTACAGCTCCCCGATCTGGATCCTCTCGGCCGACACCAACCCGGTGGAATCGATGGCCGATGCCGAGGGCGAGGTCATCGGCATGGGCTCGATCGGCGGCACCAGCGAGAACCTCCTCAACCTCACGCTGGACGCCGCGGGAATCGATCGCGACACCGTGACGCGCCAGGCGGTGCCGGTGACCGGGGCGACCTTCGAGCTCGTCAAGCGCGGCGAACTCGCGGGATACATGGTCAGCATCGACACGGCCCTGCAGATCGAGGCGCAGCACCCCGAGGCGGTCGCGACGTCGGCCGGCTTGGAGGCGACCCCCGACCTGCACGCCTGGATCGCCACCGAGAGCAGCCTCGAGGACGAGGAGACGGTGGCGCAGATGCGGGCCTTCCTCGCCGCGATCAAGGAGGCCATGGAATACGTCGTGGCCGACGCCGACAACGACTACGCCAACGTCATCGAACTCATCCAGGGCAGCGATTACTCGGTGCCGGCGCTGGACGTCGACGAGGTCGCGGCCGACACCATTGATTGGTACGTCCAGAACGTCTGGATGTCGCCGTCCGGGGACTTCGACCTCATCGAGAACGACCACGACTCCATGCAGGCCGCCTACGAGCTCTACACCCAGGGCGGGCTCATCGACGGCGGGCACGACCCGGCGGAGTGGATCACCGACGAACTCGTCCCGTAACAACTGCCACGCGGGTGGCGGCGCCGGTGGATCATCCGGCGCCGCCAGCCGCGGCAGTGCAATCCAACCGAACACGCGGCGTCGAAGCTGAGAACCAGTGGCGATGCGGCTGAAGGGAACACCATGAGCGACGTTGCTGTGAGCTTCCTCGACACGACCCTGCGCGACGGAGCGCAAAGCCTGTGGGCCAGCGGCATCCGCCACGGCATGATGGCCGCGGTCGCCGAGGAACTCGATCACGCCGGATTCACCCACATCGAGCTCCCGGTCAACCCCATCTTCTTCAAGAAGATGGTGCGCGACCTCAAGGAGAACCCGTGGGACATCATGCGGATGCTGGCCCAGCGGATCACGCGCACGCCCACGGCATGCATGTACAGCGCCTACCAGAACCTCAATACCTTCGGGACGCCGACGCCGCCGGTGCTCGGCGAGTTGTACACCTCCCTCATGGCCGATATCGGCGTGCTTGACCGCGCCCAGCTCACCGCGAACACTGCCGACCAGCTCACCCGCACGTTCCCGCGGGAAGTGCCCTACCTCAAGGGGCTGGGCATGGAGATCGCCTTGGCGTTGGCGTACACCGAATCACCGCGCCACACCGATGAGTACTACGCCCAGAAGGCGCGCCAGGCCGCCGCGTTCCAGCCCGACGCCATCTACCTGAAGGACCAGGGCGGGTTGCTCACCCCCGAGCGGCTCAAGACCCTGCTGCCGGTCATCCTCGCCGAGGCCGGCGACATCCCCGTGGAGGTGCACTCCCACTGCACGACGGGGTTGGCGCCGCTGGTGTACCTCGAGGCGCTCGAGCTCGGGGTGAGGACCCTGCACACCGGCATCCCGCCGCTGGCCAACGGCTCGGCGCAGCCGTCGGTGCTCGAGGTCGCGGCCAACGCACGGGCCTTGGGGTACACCACCGACATCGATGAAGAGCGGGTGCGCGCGGTGTCGGGCATGCTGCGCCAGTTCGCGCGGCGCGACGGCCTGCCCGAGGGCCAGACCACGCCCTACAGCGCCGCCCAGTTCCAGCACCAGATCCCGGGTGGCGTGATCTCCAACCTCACCTTCCAGTTGGCCGAGATCGGCATCGAGGACCGCCTCGATGAGGTGCTGGAGGAATGCATCCGGATCCGCCACGAGCTGGGATACCCGATCATGATCACCCCGTACTCCCAGTACGTGTGCACCCAGGCCGCGGTCAACGTGGCGACTGGGGAGCGATACGGCAACGTCATCGACCCGATCATTCGCCTCGCCCAAGGCGACTTCGGCGAAGACTCCGGCTACCTGTGGATGGATGAGAACCTGCGCGACGACTTCCTCAGCCGGCCACGCGCCAAGGAGCTCGCCCAACACGTGGCCCGCCCCCTGGACGATGTCACGTTGTCCGAGGCCCGAGAGATGTACGGCCACCCGGGGATCAGCGACGAGGACCTGGTGCTGCGGGCCATCGTGCAAAGCACCACCGCGATCGACGACATGTACCGCGCAGGCCCCCCGGCCAGCTACTCGGCCGAAAGTCGGCCCTCGATGGTCTCCCTCCTGGAGTCGATCGCTGAGCACCCCCGGCTCAACTACATCTCGATTCGCAAGAACAACGACGTCGTCACGGTGTCGAAAACGCAATGAACCCGGAAGCAGAGGCAGGAATGAACGCAGGGATGAACAGCCTGGGCGAAGAAGACGTCGCGCAACTCTCACGTGTCATGGCGAGCCTGGAAGCCTCGTCGTTCGACTACCTCGAACTGCGCGTCGGCGACCTCGAGGTCGTGCTCAGCAAGTCGGGAGCCCCGGGCCCGCGCGCCACGCTGGAGCCACCCGCGGCCACCCAGCCGCCCCCGGCGCCACCACAGGCGCCCGCCGCGCCGGCCCCCGATGCCCCGGCCGCAGAGGAGCCCGCAACGAGCACCGAGCCCGCCGGCTCGCAGCAGGCCGGGACGGCCGTGACCGCGCCGATGATGGGGATCTTCTATGCACAAGCCGAGCCCGGCGCGGAGCCCTTCGTCACGGTCGGATCCACGGTGACCCCCGACACGACGGTCGGTCTCATCGAGGTGATGAAAACCTTCGCCCCCGTGCCCGCCGGAGCGGCCGGCGTCATCAGCCACATCAGCGCCCGAGACGGCGAGCTCGTCGAGTTCGGTGAGGAGCTCATGCGGGTCGAGGTCGCCCCAGAGGGGTCATGACCACCCCCCGCCCCATCTCCCGGGTGCTCGTGGCCAACCGCGGAGAGATCGCCGTCCGGATCATCCGCGCATGTGAGGAGCTGGGCATCGCCACGGTGCTGGCTGCCTCCGAAGCGGACCTCGACAGCATGGCCGCGAAGCTGGCTGATCAAACGATCTGTATCGGCCCCGGCGCGGCGAACCGCAGCTACCTCAGCATCCCGACCCTCATCACCGCCGCCCAGGCGAGCGGCGCGGATGCCCTCCACCCGGGTTACGGCTTCCTCGCGGAGTCGGCTGAGCTCGCTGAGGCGTGCGCGGCGGCCGACATCACCTTCGTCGGCCCCGAGGCCCGCCACATCCGCGAGATGGGCAACAAGCTCGCCGCCCGCGAACTGGCGGAGAAGTCCGGCGTGCCCGTGCTCAAGGGCTCCCCGTCGGTGACGTCGGCCCAGCATGCCGAGGAGCTGGCCACGCAGCTCGGCCTACCCGTCATGGTCAAGGCCGCCGCGGGCGGCGGCGGGCGGGGGATGAAGATCGTCCACGACTTGGCCCAACTACCCGACACCATCACCACCGCCTTCAACGAGGCCCGCACGGCCTTCGGGGACCCCACCCTCTATCTCGAGCGCTACATCGAGCGGTCCCGCCACATCGAGGTGCAGGTCTTCGGTGACCGGCACGGCAACGTCGTCCACGTCGGCGAGCGCGACTGCTCGCTGCAGCGCCGCCACCAGAAGCTCATCGAGGAGGCGCCGGCCCCAGCGATCTCGCCCGCGGTCCGCGATGCCATGCGCGAGGCGGCCCTCACGTTGGCCGGCGAGATCGGCTACGTGGGTGCCGGGACGGTGGAATTCCTCTACGACGTCGACGCCGAGCGGTTCTACTTCCTCGAGATGAATACTCGCATCCAGGTGGAGCATCCCGTGAGCGAGCTCATCACCGGCCTCGACCTCATCCAGGAGCAGTTCCTCGTGGCGGCAGGCGACGAGCTGAGCTTCACGCAGGCCGACGTGCGGCCCCGCGGCCACGCCATCGAATGCCGCATCACCGCGGAGGACCCGCTGCGCAACTTCCAGCCCAGCGTGGGCACGTTGCGGGTGTGGAAGCCGCCGGTGGGAACGAACGTCCGCGTCGATACCCACTGCTATCCCGGTTACACCGTGCCGGTGTACTACGACTCGCTGCTGGCCAAGCTCATCGTCTACGGGCCAACGCGGAGCCAAGCGATCGCGCGCGCCGTCTCCGCCCTCGACCGCTTCGAGATCGACGGCGTCCCCACCACCGTGCCCCTGCTGCGGTATCTGCTCACCGCCCCGGAATTCGCGGCCGGGGAGATGACGACGACCCTGCTCGAGGACCTGCAGCAGCGATTCCTCGCCGAGGCAGGTGTCGACGTCCGCGGGTGAGGTGCGAGGGCACATAATGAGGTGACGACGGCGCGACTCGGCCCCGTCACGACCGTGAGGAGACGCGTTGGTTCCCCTGCCTTCGACTGCCGACTTCTACCAGTTCAGCGACATGCTCACCGCAGCGGAACGGGACAAGCTCAGGCAGCTAGAGGATTTCCTGGCCGAGCACGTCAGCCCGCACCTCGCGGAGTGGTGGGAGAACGCCGTCTCACCCGTGCACCTGCGCCCCATGCTCGCCAAGCTGCACCTCGACGACGATCCGGCGCTGCTGGACGACACCGGCCAGCCGCGGGCCGTCTATCGGGGGTTTCGCAACTTCGTCTTCGCCCGCTGCGACCTGTCGGTTGGCATGTTGTACGACGGGCAGGTCGGCATGTTCCGCACCGTGGCCACCCAGGGAGGTTCCGCGCAGCAGCGCGACCGGCTCGATGGCCCCATCCGTAGATTCGACCTCACCGGCTGCTTCGCGCTCACCGAGCCCGATCACGGCTCCGACATCGCCCGCGGCCTCGCCACGAGCGCCGTGCGCGAGGGTGACACGTGGCGCATCACCGGCCGCAAGCGATGGATCGGCAACGCCGCCCATTCCGAAACCATCGTTGTCATCGCCCGCGACGAAGCCGACGGCCAGGCCAAGGCCTTCCTCGTGCCACGCACCGCTCCGGGGATGCGCCTCACCACGATCGAAAACAAGCTGAGCATCCGGCTCGTGGAGAACTCAGATATCGAACTCGACGGCGTCGAGGTTCCGGAGAGCGACCGACTGCAGAACATCAACTCCTTCGCCGACATCGCGGCGATCCTCGCCGAGCTGCGACCGGCAGTGACCTGGTTCGCAGCCGGCATGCAGGCCGGCGCCTACGAGGCGGCGCTGCGCTACACCAAGGCCCGCGAGCAGTTCGGGCGCCCCATCGCGGGCTTCCAGCTCATTCAGGAGAAGCTCGCTCGGATGCTGGGCAACGCCACCGCGACGCTGGGGATGGCCGCCCAACTGAGCACGCTGCGCGCAAGCGGGCGCGGCACCGAAGAGCATTCGGCGCTCGCCAAGATGTGGACGAGCGACCGGCTGCGGGAGACCGTGGCGCTGGCCAGGGAAGTGTGCGGCGGGGAGGGCATCATCGTCGACAACGATGTGGCGCGCTTCTTCGGCGACGCCGAGGCCGTATACACCTATGAAGGCACCCGCGAGATCAACGCGCTCATCGTCGGAAGGGCGGTCACCGGCCACAGCGCCTTCGTCAAGTAGCCGGGACTGGCGCGTTCGTCCCGCCCAGCGGGAGACCCCCTTGCTCTACGACCGCCGAAACACGATCGTGCTCGGTGGATACGTGCCCCTGGTACGCGCCATGCGCAGGGGCTTCGATCACTTCCCAAGGACGGGAGCTGCAGTGCTGGGGAGATACACCGACGTCTTTCGCGGGATCGCGCATGCCGACCCGCAACGCACAGCGATCATCACGCGCGACCGCACCCTCACCTATGGCGAGTTCACGGCCGAAGCCGCTGCACTCGCCACCCACCTTGAGGGGGAGGGGGTGCGCCCGGGCGACTCGGTGGCGATTTTCTCCTACAACCGGGACGAATTCCTCGTCGCGATCTACGGGTGCATGGCCGCCGGCCTTTCGCCGGTGCCGGTGAACTTCCGATACCGCGCCGCGGAGCTGCGCCAGCTGCTCGACAACTCCCGGGCACGCGCGCTCATCTACCCCCGCTCCCTGAGCGACGTCGTGGGCGAGGCGCTCACCGGACTCGCCGCGGGGGCCGCTCCCGTGCTGGTCGAGATCGATGACGCGCACGGGGAGCCCAGGGCTGGCGCGGCCCCATTCGCGCAGGTCACCTCCCGCCCAGGAAGCCTTCCCGACGCGCCCCCCGCCGGGGGCGAGCTGCGCCTCTACACCGGCGGCACCACCGGCCAACCGCGGGGCGTGCAGTGGGAGTCTGACTACCTGCTCGAGGGCAAGCTGTTCTCGATCTACACCCTCGCGGGCGTCGACCCCCCGGAGACCGTCGACGGCGCGGTCGCGGTGGCGATGGACCCGGCCACTCCGCGCGTAGTGACCCTGCCGCTGGCGCCGTTCATTCACGGCACCGCGCTGTTCACTTCTCTCAACACTCTGGTGCTCGGCGGGAGCATCGTCATCCACGCCTCACCCAGGTTCGACGCGAGCGAGGCCCTGCGGCTCATCTCGACGTACGAGGTCTCTCGCCTCGTCGTGGCCGGCGACGCGGTCGCGTTGCCGCTCGTGGAGGCCGCGGAGAAGGAGGACGTCGAGTTGACGTCGGTCACCTCGGTCATGAGCTCGGGGATGCGGCTGGGGGACGAGGCGAAACGCCGCCTGCACGAACGCGGCGAGCTGAGCATCGTCGACCTCCTCGCAGCCACCGAGGGAGGCCCGTTCGCCACGGCCATCACCACGAGTAGTGCCGACCTGCCCGCGCGGCTGCGCCTCATGCCGGATGCGGCGGTGCTCGACGAGTCGGGAGCCGAGATACAAGGGCGGGTGGGCGCTCTCGGTCTCCTCGCCTACCGCGGCCCCCTGCCCCGCGGGTATCTCGGAGACGCGGAGAAGACGAGGGAAACCTTCCGCGACATCGGCGGCCGCCGCTACGTCGTGCCGGGGGATTGGGCTCGGGTGCTGGACGACGAGGGCCACATCGAGCTCCTCGGCCGGGGGAGCGCGGTGGTCAACACCGGCGGCGAAAAGGTCTACCCCGCCGAGGTGGAACAGGCGATTCTGGAGCACCCCGCTATCGCGGACGCCGTGGTCGTCGGTACGCCGGACGCGCGATTCGGCGAGGCCGTCACCGCGATCGTGGTGCCGCGCGAGGGCGTGAGCATCGACCGGGCCGCGCTCGCGGCCCACCTCGACGCTCGCCTCGCGGGCTACAAGAAACCCCGGCACCTCATCGTGCGCGAATCCCTGGAACGAAGCCCGCACGGAAAACTCGATCTGCGCAGGCTGCGCGAGGAGGCCGCACGGGAGCTCTCGGAGGTCACCCAGTGACGTCGCCCGTGACCGACATGTTCGGCTACTTCGACGAGCTCACCCCGGCCGAGCAGCAGAAGCTGCGCGACCTGGACGACTACCTCACCGCGAACG
>DATGSB010000157.1:0-5453 GCA_035303045.1 Actinomycetaceae bacterium
CGGCAACATCGGCGGGTGGGCGGTGCGCCACGATTACGTGGCGGTCGCCATCAATTACGTGCTCGCCCCCGAAAGCCAATGGCCCGGCGGCGCTCGGGATATTTCCCGTGCCATCTCATGGATCGTCGAGCACATCGCCGACTTCGGCGGTGACCCCCGGCAGATCGTGCTGGTGGGTCAGTCAGCCGGCGCCATGCACGTCGCGGACTACCTCACGAGGCCGGAGGTGTACGGCGCTCACGGCCGCGCGCTCGCCGGGGCCGCCCTCATCTCGTGCCTGTACAACGTCGGCCGCACCGCCGACAAGCCGATGCACCGCGCGTACTGGGGCGAGGACCTCGCCGCGTGGGCGGGCATGGGGAGCCTCGACGGGCTCATCGACTCCGACCTGCCGCTGTTTCTCGCGGTGGCGGAGCACGATGACCTCGAGTTCCAGGATCAGGCGGCCGAGCTCGTCGCCACGTGGCAGGCACGGCGCGGGCAGTACCCGCCGATGCACTACCTCGCCGGGCACAACCACCTCTCGACCGTCTACGGCATCGGCACCGACGTCGACACGCTGGGACCCCTGCTCGCGCAGTACATTTCCGGGCTCGGTGCCGCGCCCACGGCGGGCGCCGCTTCGTAGCCTCAGTCGGCGCGCGGCGTCAGTCGGCGCGCGCGGCGAGCTCCTCCGCGGACACCCAGTTGCCGTGGAGGCCGCGGGGGATGCGCAGCGGGATCTTGAGCGTGCACACCGGTTCGGCGTCGACCCGTTGGGCGTCGAGGATGACGAGTTCGGAATGCATCATGTCGCGCCGCGAGATGACGACGAACACGTATCCGTGGCCCTCGGGGGCGTCTTCCGAGCCCGGCACGAACACCGGCTCACCGACCGTCGCGTGATCGCCGGGGTAATACACCCGCTGGGTGCCCGTGCGGTGGTCGATCGAGGAGATCCAGCGGAAGCCGCCGCCCGGGGCGTCGTGACCCGGGTACTCCGTGAGGCCCATGAGGCCGTAGCTGTAGGCGAGGGTTTCGAAGCGGTCATCCATGCGGGGGAACTCCGAGGGGATGGATGCCAGCCTGCGTTCGGTGAACGTCTTCGACTCATCCGACAGGTCCACGGTCCACCGGGAGAGGAAGCCCTTGGACGTCTCCGGGTCGTGCGCCCGGCGGTCGATGATGGGAAACCAGGGGAAGTAGGACGATTCGCCGACGGGTGTGTCGATATAGATGTGCCGGCCGTCGTCGTAGGCGCCCATGATGTGGCTCGCGAATCGGTTGGGGCCCTTGTACCACTGAATTTTCGCGCCGTCTCCCTTGCGGGGCAGGACGCCGAGGTACACGACCTCGTCGGGATCCCACTGGAAGATGGATTCGTTGCGTTCGAGCCACTCGAGTTCCGTGCGAATCGGGATGATCGGGAACACCACGTAGTTCTGGGTGACGGCGAAGTCGTGGATCATCGAGGAGTAGGGCGCCTTGAACCACGTTTCGTGGATGATCTGCCCGGTTTCGTCGGCCTCGTAGTACGCGATGTCACGGGTGGTTTCCCCCTTGGCCGCGTAGCCGAAGAACACCATCTCACCCGTGCGGGGGTCCATCTTCGGATGCGCCGTCGAGGTTTGCGACGTCAGGGAGCCCTCGAAATCGTAGTGGCCGATCGTCTCGAGGGTGTCGGGGTGGATGATGATCGGCGGGGAATCCTCTTTCGACGCATACAGCAGGCCGCCGTGGAAGAACACGTTGGTGTTCGCCAGGCCCCGCGGCATGCCTTCGACCTCGGGTTTGTCCGACAGCGGGTTGCGGTAGAACCCGAAGAGCGCCTCACCGGCAGCCCGCTCCGCCTCGAAGCGCGGCGTCTTGATGTACCGGCTCTTGTAGTCGACTCGGCCGCGCGTGAAGCGAAACGAGATCGCCATGCCGTCGTCGTTGAAGTTGCCCAGCGTGCCCTCGTCGACGAACTTGGGGAATTGCCGGTCGCACACAACCTTGTAGAAGGTGCCGTCGAGATGCGCCGGGATCTCTCCCTGGATGCACTCGAGGCCCCGAATATCCGCCTCGACCCGCACGGGGGCGTCGAACGGGTGGGCCGCCTCCGGGAAGCGCACCGCGGGCCACACCTCTGGTTCTGGGATGGCGACACGCGGCTGCGTCCTGGTCCATTGCAGTTTCTCGGGCTTGGCGTCGTCCTCGGGGCGCAGAAAGTGCGTCACGTCGCTGACTCCTCATCGTCTGAACGCGATCAATCAGATGGTGTTTTCGCCCCGGATGACATTCGACGCGCGGCCCTCCTCGGCCACGTTCGAAACGGGGTGGTGCTGTGCCCGAGTACACCAGCCGGGCCGAGAGCGCGTCAACGATTCGAATTGCCGATTCCTCCGAGCGGAACGCCGCTTGGCGGCCAAAACTCTGCTGTGAACTGGCCTGATCACGGCCTCGTGATAGCCGCCGATGGTAGCCTTTCCGGTATGAGGAAAGCGGCGAGTGTGACGATGCAGTCCGCTGGTCGGGCCCTGCAGCTCATTCAGCTCCTGGGGCAGCGGGGCGAGGTCACCCTCACGGAGGTCGCCAGAGAGCTCGACATCAGCCCGTCGATGGCTCACCGCTTGCTCGTCACGGGCTGCGAGCTTGATTTCGTCCATCAGGCACAGCCCGGCGCCCCCTACGGGCTTGGCCTCGCGCTCAAGGAGCTGTCCCTCAGCGCCTCCAGCGCCATCACGCTTCGCGATGCCGGCGCCACGCAGCTCGCCACGGCGGCGAAGAAGCTGCGCGAGACGCTCAGCGTGGTTGTGCTCGAGGGCCACCAGATCCGCTACGTGGAGACCATCGAGGGCGATCGCGCCGTGCGCGTCGCGGCCCCCATCGGCCAGCTCCTACCGGCGCACGCCTCGGCCGGCGGGCGGGCAATTCTGTCGCGGCTGTCCACCACCGAACTGCAGCGCCGCTTTCCGGCTCGCCGCCTGCCTCCCACGCCCAACGCCTCTCGGCCGAGCTGGGAGGAGCTCCTGGAGGATCTGCGCCGCGTGCGCCGACGCGGCTGGGCGTTGCACGTGGGAGACGATAACGACGACGTCGCGGCCGTGGGGCAGCCCGTCCTCGACGGCCTGGGCCACCCGCGTGCGGCGGTGGTCATCTCCGTTCCGCGTTCGCGGCTACGGGCGTTCCACCAGGCCCAGGCCCTCGTCGACTCCCTCAAGCCCTATCTCGACACCTTCCAGCGGCAACTGCGCGGCAGCGACTGACCGATCGCCGGCCGGTCAGCCCAGCACGAAGGTGCTGGAGACGGGAACCGCCAAGCGCAGCACGTCGCCGGTGTACTTCTCGGGCACCTGCTGGCGGGAGGTGTCCGGCACGGTTGCGATCACCGACGCGCCCGGCCCGATCTCCACGCTGAGGCGATACGAGTCACCGAGATAGGACGACACGGTGACCACGCCCTGGAACTCGTAATGCGGTTCCTCGGCGGGGGCCTGCGCGGCGAACACGACATCACCGCTGCGGAACGCGATGAACTCGCCCTTGGCCACCGCTTGGTGCTCTCCGGGCACGGTGAACTCCCCGCCCCCGGCCAGCTCGACGCGGTCCTCCTGGGGCACCGCCGCATGAACTTCGATGATGTTGTCGAAGCCCACGAAGTCCGCCACCCACCGGGAGACGGGCGCCGAGAAGATCTCGTGCGGCGTGCCCGCCTGCTCGACGTTGCCCTCGTTCATGACGACGATGTAGTCCGAAACGGCGAGCGCTTCCTCCTGATCGTGTGTCACGTACACCGAGCTGTAGCCGAACTCGTCGTGCAGCCGGCGGATCTCGGTGCGCATGGTGAGGCGGAGCTTGGCGTCGAGGTTCGACAGGGGCTCGTCGAACAGGAGGAGTCCGCTGGCAGACACCAGGCCGCGCGCCAAGGCCACCCGCTGCTGCTGCCCGCCGGACAGCTCGTGGGGGTAGCGGCCCTCGTAGCCGGCGAGCCCCACGGCCTCGATCGCCTCCCGCGCCCGCGCTCCGGCTGCGCGACGCGACACGCCGCGCAGCCGGAGGGGGTAGGAGACGTTGCCGAAGACCGTGCGGTTGGGCCACAGCGCGTAACTCTGGAACACCATGCCCAGGTTGCGGCGGTGAGGCGCCACGAATCGACCCGCGTCAACATCAACAAAGACGTCATCACCGAACGTAATCCGGCCCTCGTCGGGAACTTCGAGCCCCGCCAGGCACCGCAAGGTGGTGGTCTTGCCGCACCCGCTCGGCCCGAGCAGCGTCGTGAACGCCCCTTCGCCGAGACTCAGGGTGATGTCTTCCACCGCGACGTTTCCGCCCGGGTACACCTTGTTGAGGCCGTCTATCACGAGTGATCTCATGCTGCGCCTTCCTGCACCGTCGAGCGGTTACCGTGCGAACGCGTCCTCGATCATCGGCATGAATTCTTCGTGTGCCTGATCGATGACGTCGTAGGGAACAATTTCGTTGACTCCGGCGGCCTCCATCGACGTCCATGGGGCGTCGGGGTCGGAGGCGTCCTCGTCGAGGGGGATGAGGCCGATGTCCGCGATCCGCTGCTGCGCCGAGAACAGGTTCAAGAACTCGAGGTACAGCTTGCCGGCGTTCTCGTTCGGCGCGCCGTCGAGCAGCACGTGCTTGTGGGTCACCAACGGGTTGTCGCTGGGGAATACCGAGAACTCCACGGGGGCGCCCTGGTCGGCTGCCAGCACCACGGCGGATACCGGAGCCCCGAACTGGAACGCGAACTCGCCTTGCATGAGGCCCGCGATCGTCTGCCCGTGGTCGCCCTTCACCACAGAGTTGCGGGCGATCCCGTTGAGGGACTCCTCGTCGAGCCCGCCACTGGCGAGCAGGTAGAGCAGCGCCCCTTGCGAGGGGCCGGGGATGGTCGGGTCCGCGAAGCCGACGAGTCCTTCGAATCTCGGGTCGCCGAGGTCGGCGAAGGACTCCGGCATCCCGCCGGCTTCCTCCAGCCGCGGCAAGAAGGTGCCCAGGCCGAAGAAGCCGAGGAACGCCGTGGAGTAGCGGAACTCGGGGTCGATGATCTGGTCGACGCTGTCGCTGAGGCGGTCGGGCACCTTGAGGGTCTGCACCTCGTAAGGCTGCGAGAAGTCCCCCAGCTGGAAGACGTAGCGCTGCGCGTCGGGGTTCTGCAGGACGTCGGCGACGTGGTTGCCGGATTCCTGCTCGGCCTGCAGTGCCTGCATGAGGGGCGCGCCGCGCAGCGACTCCGCGGTGATTGTCATGCCGGGGAACATCTCCTCGTAGAGGTCGAACACGCCCTCCATGTCCTCGGCCAGGCCGCTGTAGACGACGAGGTTTCCGCCGTCGTCGATGGCAGCTTCGTAGAGCTCGGTTAGGTATTCGGCCTGCTCCTCGGTGATCCTTTCGGCCTCGGGGTCGACGATGAAGTCACCCTCGGTCTGGCCGCCGTCACCTGCCGGTGACTGCTCGTCATCGGCGCCCCCCACGAC
>DATGSB010000158.1:0-8273 GCA_035303045.1 Actinomycetaceae bacterium
TCGGAGCCTTCGACCGCGGCCGGTTGCTCGGCATGTGCTGGATGGGCGCCAACCTCGTGCCCGTCGCCCTGGACTCCGAGCCGCTACTCCAGACGATGGCCGAGTATTTTCGCGACCGGGGGCGGCGCTGCTCCTCGATCGTCGGGCCTGCGGACCAGGTGCACGGGCTGTGGCAGCGCCTCGCCGGCTCGTGGCCGCGGCCCCGCGAGATCCGGGGCAACCAGCCCTCGATGGCGATCTCCACCACGCCCCAGGTCGCTCCCGACCCCGACGTGCGGCTGAGCGTCGTGGAGGACCTCGACATCCTCGTACCCGCCTGCGTGGCGATGTTCACCGAAGAAGTCGGCTACTCCCCGCTCGTCAACGGCGGGGCCTACGCCGCGCGGGTGGAGGAACTCGTCCACACCCGCCGCTCCTTCATCCGCACGGACACCACCTCTGAGGGACGCCGGGTGGTGTTCAAAGCGGAAGTGGGAGCGATGGCGCTGGGCGTGGCCCAGGTCCAGGGGGTATGGGTTCACCCAGAGCTGCGCGGCCGAGGCATCGCCGCCGCCGGCATGGCCGCGGTCGTCGAACTCGTGCGCGCCGAACTGGCGCCGACCGTCTCGCTCTACGTCAACGACTTCAACGCGCCGGCACTGGCGACCTACCGCCGGGCGGGTTTCACGCAGGTCGGCACCTACGCCACCGTGCTGTTCTAGACGGCCGGCTGCTTTCGGGGATCGGGTCGTTCTAGGCAGCCCTGCCGGTTGTTCTAGCCCACCCCGCGGGGGGCGATACCCTGGCCCGTGTGCTGATGCGGATGTCTACGTTGTTCCTGCGAACCCTCCGAGAGGATCCGGCCGACGCCGAGGTCCCGAGCCACCGCCTCCTCGTGCGGGCCGGGTACATCCGGCGTGCCGCGCCGGGCGTCTACTCCTGGCTGCCGCTGGGCCTGCGGGTCCTGCGAAAGGTCGAGGGCATCATCCACGAGGAGATGGCCGCCGCGGGCGCGCAGGAGGTGCACCTGCCGGCGCTACTGCCCCGCGAGCCATACGAGGCCACCGGCAGGTGGGAGGACTACGGGCAGAACCTGTTCCGGCTGCAGGATCGCCGCGGCAACGACTACCTGCTCGCTCCCACTCACGAAGAACTCTTCACCCTGCTCGTCAAGGACCTCTATTCCTCGTACAAGGACCTGCCGCTGACGATCTACCAGGTGCAGACGAAGTACCGCGACGAAGCCCGGCCGCGCGCCGGATTGCTGCGGGGGCGGGAATTCATCATGAAGGACGCCTACTCCTTCGACATGGACGAAGCCGGCCTCGACGCGTCCTACCAGGCACAGCGCGACGCATACGAGCGGATCTTCGCCCGCCTGGGGCTGCCCTACGTCATCGTCGCTGCCACGAGTGGCGCGATGGGCGGGTCCCGCAGCGAGGAATTCCTGTTTCCTACGGCGGTCGGGGAGGACACGTTCGTCCAATCGCCCGGCGGCTACACGGCCAACATCGAGGCGGTGACGACCCCGGCTCCCGCGGAGGTCGACGCCACCGACCTTCCCGCCCCGCAGGTGGTCGACACCCCCGGGGCCGACACGATCGAGGCGCTCGTGGCCATGGCCAACGAGCGTTTCCCCCGTGCGCAGGGCTCCTGGAGCGCGGCCGATACCCTCAAGCACGTCGTCCTGGCCCTCACCCACCCCGAGGGGCGTGAGGAGCTCGTCGTTATCGGAGTGCCCGGGGACCGCGAGGTCGACATCTCCCGCCTCGCGGGCGTCCTTGAGCCCATCGATGTGGCACCAGCGACCGATGAGCAGATCGCGGCCCACCCCGAGCTCGTGCCCGGCTATATCGGCCCGGCGGTGCTCGGGCCCAACGGAGGCGAAAACGACCCGCAGCGCCCAGCGCCGCGCTACCTCCTCGATCCGCGAGTCGCACCCGGGACCGCGTGGATCACCGGAGCCAACGAGCCGGACAAGCACGTTGTGGGGCTCGTCGCGGGGCGGGACTTCACCTCGGACGGCACCATCGAGGCCGCCGAGGTACGCGAAGGGGATCCGGCGCCCGACGGCTCCGGGCCGCTGTCCCTGGCCCGAGGCATCGAGATAGGCCACGTGTTCGCCCTGGGCCAGAAATACGCCGAGGCGCTGGGGCTGCAAGTCCTCGACGTCAACGGCAAGGCCGTCACGGTCACCATGGGCTCCTATGGGATCGGCGTGAGCCGCGCGATTGCCGCGATCGCTGAGGCGCATCACGACGACATCGGCCTGGCATGGCCCACGAACGTCGCCCCCGCCCACGTCCATATCGTGGCTACGGGGAAGGACCCGCGGGTGTTCGAGCAGGCCGAAGCGACTGCCGCCGAGCTCACCGCCCGCGGCATCGAAGTCCTCCTGGATGATCGACCCCGATTGTCGGCCGGCGTGAAGTTCGCCGACGCCGAACTCCTCGGCGTGCCCCACATCCTCGTCATCGGGCGCGACCTTGCCGAGGGGCGGGTGGAGCTGCGGCGGAGGGCCACCGGGGAACGTCAGGCTGTGGCCGTGGCGGAGGCAGTTGACGCCGTGGAGACCGCGGTGCGCCAGGATCTGGCCGCGGCGGGCTAGCAGCACCCCTGCACCGAGGCTCTCATCGGCGCTGGCTGCTCGCCGGGCTGCCGACGGCGGCTAATCGGTCCCGACCGGCGCCGGCTCCTCCTCGGCCCACGCCTGCAGTCCCGGAAGCGGGGGCGGCTCCGCGCCCCATGAGCGTGCCGCCAAGGCCGCCCGCTCGGCGGCTGCCAGCACCCCGTCCCGAGCGGCCGATGGGGCCGGGCCGATGGCCGCGACAAGTGCGGCGAGGACGTCGAGCTCGGCTTGGGCCGCCAGGGCCGCGGTCGCCGAGGACGCGGCTTCCGATGACGCGGTTGGCGCTTCGCGCACGGGGGCCTGCACGTCGTACACCGGCGCCGTCACATCCGTGGACGCCTGCGCCGCGAGCTGCTCCAGCTCCGCCACACGCTCCAGCGCCGACTGGCGTTGGTCGCCCTGGCTGCGCGCGGCAACGACCTCGAACGCGAAGCGCGCGCCGTCCACCCGCGCCGCGAGGGACGCGTCGAACAAGGCGGCGAGTTCGTCGGGGTCCGGTGGGGCGGGCGGCGCCGGGGCCGGCTCACCGAGCGCAGCCGCGAGATCGTGGCCGGCCCACAGCCGACGCACCGCGATCGCCCCGTAGAGCTCCGCGGCCGCCGAGCTACTCGCCGCAATCGCCTGGTCTCGCGCCTCGGTGATGCCCTGGTGCAGGGCGGCCGCGAGATCGTTCGCGGCGGTGGTTGGCGCAGCGGGGGAGTAGCCGGGGGAAGGCGCATCTGTGGGGTCGTCCGGGGAGCGGCCAGCGGACGGCGTCTCGGTGGGGTCGGCGGGATACGCCGTCGCCTCCGGGCCCGCGCCCGGCCACGGCTCCCACACGCCGCCGAGCGCCGCGACGTGCTGCATGCTCGCCTCGCCCACCGCACGCGCCGCCCGGCGCGTGGCCTCATCGACATCCGCAGCCGCGACACCCTCGGCGAGCCGGGCCAGCTCGGCTGACGTCCGCGCCGCCGACTGTCGCAGCCGCTCCGCCTCGTCGGCGAGCGGCACCTCGGGTTCCGGGGTCGCCAGGCGTACGGAGCAGCCGCTCGTGAGCACGAGGGCGGCCACGCCGAGAACGTAGAGCGCCGCGCGCGCCGCGGAACGGAGAAGCACCCCCGGATCATCGCACGTGCCTCCGCTGGGGTCGTGCCTCCGAGCGGTGGCGCCCGCAGCCGGGGGTCATGCCTGCGGCCGAGCGCAACGTGCCGAGGGGTTAAGGTGGTGTGCCTTCAACGGAATAAGGAGAGTCGATGTCACGTCCGTCCCGCGCGCGCATTCGGGAGGCGCTTGAGCCTGCCGTGAGCGAGGCAGGGCTCTATCTCGAGGACGTCACTGTGACGGGCGGCAGGCGGGCACTCCTCCGTGTGACCGTCGACCTGCCCGATGGCCCGGGCGGGGTGAGTACCGACCAGCTTGGTGATGTCTCCGCGCGGATCTCCGCCGCCCTGGACGAACTAGACCCGCTCAGCGGGGCCTACACCCTCGAGGTCTCCACGCCCGGCACGAACCGCCCATTGGTGGACAACCGCCACTACCGCCGCGCCATCGGCCACCTCGTGCGCCTGCAGACGACCGGCGGGCCGGTGCGCGGGCGCCTTACCGAAGTGACCGATGAGGAGATCACCATCGCCGAGGCCAAGGGCGAGCGTGTCGTGAAGCTGGATTCGATCACCAGCGCCCGAGTCGAGCCGGAGCTGGGACGCTCCGCCCAGGGCTGAGGAGGACGCAATGGATATTGACATGGCAACGTTGCGGCTCATCGAGAGCGAACGCGAGATCAGCCTCGACGTGCTTGTTTCCGCGATCGAAGAAGCGCTACTGGCTGCCTACCAGCGCACCCCCGGCGCCATCGACCAGGCGCGGGTGGAGCTGGATCGGCGTACCGGGGAAGTCACCGTGTACGCCACCGAGGTCGACGAGGACGGCACCCCCGTCGGAGAGTTCGACGACACCCCCTCCGGATTTGGGCGGATCGCCGCCTCCACCGCCCGCGGCGTCATCATCCAGCGACTGCGCGACGCCGAGGACGAGCAAGTGATGGGGAACCTGCGCGACCGCGTGGGCAAGATCATCAGCGGCGTCGTCCAGCAGGGGCGTGACCCCCGCACCGTGTACGTCGACATCGGCGACCTCGAAGCGATCCTCCCGCCTCACGAGCAGGTCCCCACCGAAAGCTTCCAGCACGGCGACAGGATCCGTGCCTACGTTCTCGACGCCGTCCGCGGAGCCAAGGGCCCCTCGGTCACCCTGTCGCGCACGCACCCCAACTTCGTGCGCGAGCTCTTCGCGCTCGAGGTGCCGGAGGTCGCCGACGGCACCGTCGAGATCAAGGCGCTGGCCCGCGAAGCGGGGTTCCGCACCAAGATCGCCGTCGCCACCTCCGTTGCCGGCCTTAACCCCAAGGGCGCCTGCATCGGCCCCATGGGCCAGCGCGTGCGTGCGGTCATGAGCGAGCTGGGCGGGGAGAAGATCGATATCGTCGACTACAGCGATGATCCAGCGCGATTCGTAGCCGCCGCGCTATCGCCCGCCCGGGTCAGCACGGTCACTGTCGTCAGCCTCGAGGAACGAACGGCCCGCGTCGTGGTGCCCGACTACCAGCTCTCGCTTGCGATCGGCAAGGAAGGGCAAAATGCCCGGCTCGCGGCGCGGCTCACGGGCTGGCGCATCGATATCCGGCCCGACACCGAGGACGACGAGGCGCCCGGCTCCGGTGATGCACACCACAGCGCCCCGCCCAACGCGGCGGGGTGAGCGGGATCTCACGCCGGGGCCCGCAGGGGTGAGCTGCGAGCGCCCAGCCGGGAGGGGTACACTTTCACGCGGACTGCCTGCCCGGGATCACGCGACCGCGCCCGCCGACTCCGACACGTATGCCGGACCGGTACGCACGTGCGTGGGATGCCGCAGGGCGGCCCCGCGGTCCGTCCTGATCAGGGTGGTCCTGGAGCCGACCGCCGCTCGCGCGGTGGTGGATTCCCGGGCCGCCATGCCGGGACGAGGAGCCTGGTTGCATCCCGATCACGGCTGCCTCGAGCAGGCCGAACGGCGTCGGGCGTTGCCCCGGGCCCTGCGCGTAGCGGGCCTGGTTAACACTGATTCCGTGTGGCAATGGTTTACCGAGAACGTCGCCACGTGACCGAACTCGCGTGACGAGCACACGAGTTATCGATAAGAAAGCGGGTTGGAAGCCGATGGGCACCCGATGAGTTCCCAGCGATGAGCCCCAAGTACTAAATGGTCCCGCCTGTCTCGGGCGGACCGAGACAGGAGAGTTGTGGCAAGACTCCGCGTGCATGAGCTCGCCAAAGAGCTTGGAGTTGATAGTAAAACGGTCCTAGCGAAGCTCAACGAACTCGGTGAGTTCGTCAAGTCCGCTTCCTCGACCGTGGAGGCGCCCGTCGTCCGGCGGGTGCGCGAAGCCATTCCGGCCGTAGCCCCAGAGGACAAGCCGGCAAAGAAGAAGACCGCGGCGAAGCCAGCGGCAAAGAAGCCGAGCGCGCCCAAGCCCGCGGCCGACGCGAGCCCGAAGCCCGGCCCCAAGCCCGCCCCGCAGGCGCCGCCGGCCCCCGCCGAACCCCGGGACGAGGCTCCGACGCCCGCTCCGCCGGCGCCCACGCCTGCGGCCCCCGCCGAAGAACAAGCCCCCGAGGCAAAGCCGGCCGCCGCTCAGGCACCGGGGCCCGCGGTTCCCAAGCCACCCGCGCCCAAGCCAGCCGGGCCTCGCCCCGGCAACAGCCCGTTCGCGCCCAGCCAGGGCATGCCACGCCCCGGCGGGCCGCGCCCACGACCGGGCCCCCGGCCCGGCAACAGCCCGTTCGCGCCGAGCCAGGGCATGCCACGCCCCGGCGGCCCCCGTCCGGCTGGGCGTCCCGCCCCGCGGCCCGGTGGCGGTCGCCCCGGCCCCGGCGCTGGACGCTCCGATGGCCCTCGCCCGACGCCGGGCATGATGCCCGGCCGCAGCTCGGTCGGGGCCCCTGGCGCTCCCAGTCGTGGACGGGGTCGTCCCGGTGCGCCCGGTGGCGCCCCCGGTCGCCCCGGCGGCGGCCGCCCAGGCGGCGGTTTCCCGGGTCGCGGTCGCGGTGGCCGCGGTGGTACTCAGGGAGCCTTCGGGCGCCCGGGAGGCCGCCCGGTACGGGGAAGGAAGTCTCGCCGCGCGAAGCGGCAGGAGTTCGAACAGCAGGCGGCGCCCTCACTGGGCGGGGTGCAGGTACCCCGCGGTGACGGCAACACCGTCGTGCGGATCCGCGCGGGTGCGAGCCTGGCGGACTTCGCCGACCGCATCGACGCCAACCCCGCGGCGCTCGTCACCGTGCTCTTCCACCTGGGCGAGATGGCCACGGCCACGCAGTCCCTGGATGAGGACACCTTCGCGGCGCTGGGCGCCGAGCTCGGCTACGTCGTCGAGGTTGTGTCGCCCGAAGACGAAGACCGCGAGCTGCTCGAGGGCTTCGACATCGACCTCGCCGCGGAAGAAGCCGCCGAGACCGAGGAAGACCTCCAGCCCCGGCCGCCGGTCGTCACGGTCATGGGCCACGTCGACCACGGAAAGACGAAGCTCCTCGACGCATTCCGGTCCACGGACGTCGCGGCCGGTGAGGCCGGCGGCATCACCCAGCACATCGGTGCCTACCAGGTGCACACCGAGCACGAAGGCCAGGATCGCGCACTCACCTTCATCGACACCCCGGGTCACGAGGCGTTCACCGCCATGCGTGCCCGCGGCGCTGATGTCACCGACATCGCGATCCTCGTGGTCGCGGCCGATGACGGCGTGATGCCGCAGACGGTCGAGGCGATCAACCACTCGCAGTCCGCTGGTGTGCCGATCGTCGTCGCCGTCAACAAGGTCGATAAGGAGACGGCGGACCCGGCGAAGATCCGCCAGCAGCTCACCGAGTACAACCTCGTGGCCGAGGAGTACGGCGGCGACACGATGTTCGTCGAGATCTCCGCACTCCAGCGCATGGGCATCGACGACCTCCTCGAGGCTGTCCTGCTCACCGCGGACGCGGCCCTCGACCTGCGCGCCAACCCGGACAAGGACGCGCGTGGCGTCGCCATCGAGGCCAACCTCGACAAGGGCCGCGGCGCCGTGGCGACCGTCCTGGTCCAGTCCGGCACCCTGCGGGTCGGCGACGCCATCGTGGCGGGCACCGCGCACGGCCGCGTGCGGGCGATGTTCGACGAGTACGGCAACCAGGTGGAGGAGGCCGGGCCCTCCCGCCCGGTCCAGGTCCTGGGCCTGACCTCCGTCCCGCGTGCCGGTGACACCTTCCTGGTGGCCCCGGACGACCGCACCGCCCGGCAGATCGCCGACCGGCGAGAGGCCGCCGAGCGTGCCGCGACGCTGGCCAAGCGCCGCAAGCGGGTCTCGCTGGAGGACTTCAACGAGGCGCTGCAGCAGGGCAAGGTCGAGACCCTCAACCTCGTCCTCAAGGGCGACGTCTCCGGTGCCGTCGAGGCGCTGGAGGACTCGCTGCTCAAGATCGACGTGGGCGACGAGGTCGCACTGCGGATCATCCACCGCGGCGTCGGTGCGATCACGCAGAACGACGTCAACCTCGCCACGGTCGACAACGCCGTGATCATCGGCTTCAACGTCCGGCCCGCCGAGCGGGTGCAGGAGCTGGCCGACCGCGAGGGCGTCGACATCCGGTACTACTCGGTCATCTACCAGGCG
>DATGSB010000159.1:0-4230 GCA_035303045.1 Actinomycetaceae bacterium
CCGCGCGTAGGGAGCCACGATCACCGAGGCGAGGCGGGAAGGGCGACCCCGGCTCAGTCGAGCAGCCGCCGGATGCGTTTGGCCGAGACCCGCACCGGGGTGCCGAGCTGCTGGGCGAAGAGGCTGACCCGCAGCTCCTCCAGCAGCCAGCGCACGCCCTCGAGTTCGGCGAGGCGGGCGAGGTCGTGGCGCGCCTCGGCGGCGGCCTGGGCCTGCTCGTAGGCCTCGCGCAGCTCGGTGATCTGCCAGGCGTGGTGGGCGTCTTGATGCACGTTGTCCCGGGCACGTTCGATGCGGCGCACCGCCGCGCGCAGGTACCGGGGCAGGTGCTCGAGCTGCTCGGGCGGGGTGTCGGCGACGAACCCCGGGTAGACGAGCTCACCGACCTGTTCGCGCACGTCGGTGAGCGTGTCGAGGAGGAACATCGACGTCGATTCCTTGATCGCCGCCTCGACGTCGCGCTGCCCGGCCAGGGTGTCGGCCGCGCGGCGCAGCACGGTATGCACGGCGTCCTCGAACTGGGGGCGCGCCCAGGCCACGAGCGCCGACCAGTCCGCCTCCTGCCACGGCAGCCCGTGGTCGGCCTCCCACGCCGCGACGAGTCCGCCGGCGGCAGCCAATTGCGCGTCGTCAACGAGCGCCTCGGTGTTGGGGTAGGGGCTCGACGCCAACACGAGCGCCTGCTGCCCGGTCCAGCGCGTCGTCACCCGCTGTACGGCCAGCGCCAGCTCTCCGGCGAGCAGGCGGCGCAGCCCGCGGCGGTGGTCGTGCACCTGGCGCGCGGCGTCCCCCAGCACCCGCAGCGATACCCGCCGCCCGCCGTCCGGGCCGGCCTCGTCGACCACGGCCGGGTAGCCGCGCACGAGCAGCCCGGCCGCGCCCTGGGACTCCACCCGCTGGGGCACGACCCCCTCGGGCACCTCGGGCCACGTCGTCAGCCCCTCGAGTTCGCGGAAGCGGGCGCCGCCCTCCTCGGGTGCGCCGGGCTCAGCCGCGCCGTCGGGCTGCCCGCGCCGGCCCTCGGCCTCGGTCCCGTCGGCCCCGCGCCGGCCCGTCCCACCACCCGCGCCGCGCCTGCCTCGTCGTCCGCGCCCGCGTCCCTCGCGCTCGCGGGCCTCGGCCATCGCCTGGGCCACGGCACCGGTGACGGCGCTGCTCACCGCGTCCTCGGCGTCGCCGGCGAGCTGGCGCTGCAGCAGCGGCAGCGAGGTGCTTTCGCCCAGGGTGGCGCCGCGGTCGTCGACGACGCGAAACGTCATGCGCAGGTGGGCGGGCAGCCGCTCCTCGTCCCACGCCTCGGGTGGGATGGTGACGTCGCGCAGCATGTGCACGACCGAGGCGAACGCCTCGGCGAACGACGGGGCGCCGAAGGGGGCGGGCGCGACGTCGTGCCAGGCGGGCAGCATGCCGGCGATCTCGCGGGCGACGTCGGGGGCGGGCACGAGCTGCACGCGGATCTTCTTCGGTAGCATCCGGATGGCGGCGACGATGAGCTCCGGCAGGAGGCCGGGCACGAGCCAGTCGAAGCCCTCGGGGCGCACCCGGGCGAGCACGCTGAGGGGGATGTGGACGGTGACGCCGTCGGCGTCGGCGCCCGGGTCGAACTGGTAGGTCAACGGCAGGGTGAGGTCGCCCTGCTGCCACACGTCGGGGAAGTCCTCGGGGTCGAGCTCGTGGGCGGCGGGTAGGAGGATCTCGGGCGTGAAGGTGAGCAGGTCGGGCTCGGTGCGCCGCTGCTTCTTCCACCACGCGTCGAAGTGGCGCGCGCCCACGACGTCGTCGGGCAGGCGCTCGTCGTAGAAGTCGTAGCGGCCCTGTTCGTCGAGCACGAGATCGTGACGGCGGCGCCGGCTCGCCTGCTCCTCGGCCTCGGCGAGCAGCTCGGCGTTGCGGGCGACGAAGGCGTGGTGGCTGCGCCAGTCGCCCTCGACGAGGGCGTGGCGGATGAACAGCTCGCGGGCGAGTTCGCGCGCCTCGGGGGTGCCGAGCCGGGCGAGCGGCACGGCCCGGTCGGCCACGAGCGTCATCCCGTACAGCAGCACCTTCTCGTGCACCATCGCCGCGCCGTGGCGCCGCGACCAGTACGGCTCGGAGTGCACCTTGCGCACGAGGTGGGCGGCCAGCGGCTCCACCCAGGCGGGGTCGATGCGCGCCACAGTGCGGGCGAACAGCCGCGAGGTCTCGACGAGCTCGGCGGCCATGACCCAGTCATACGTTTTGCGGGCCAGGCCCGACCCGGGCCACACGACGAACCGGGAGCCGCGCGCCCCCTGGTAGTCGCGGCGCCGCTCGTCGTAGGTGCCGAGGTTCGACAGCAGGCCCACGAGCAGGGACCGGTGCACGGCCTCGGCGCTCGCGGCATCGGCGGAGCGGCCCACGGCCACGGCGGCCGCGGCCGGGTCGCCCTCGATGTCGGTGGGGTGGGGCAGGGTGAGGGGACGCATCGTCAGCCCCAGCGGCTTGGCGAGCTGGCGCAGCTGGGCGACGACGTCCTGCCATTCCCGGATGCGCAGGTAGTTGAGGAACTCCGCGCGGCACATTCGGCGAAACGCCGAGCCCGACAGGTCGCGCTGCTGGGTGCGCAGGTAGCGCCACAGGTTGAGGTAGGCGAGGAAGTCCGAGGTCGGGTCGGTGAACCGGCGGTGCTTGGCATCGGCGGCGTCCCGGTGCTCGCTGGGCCGCTCCCGCACGTCTTGGACGCTGAGGGCCGCGACGATGATCATCACCTCCGCGGCGCACCCGTTCTCCTGGGCCGCCAGCAGCATCCGCCCCAGCCGCGGGTCGATGGGTAGCCGGGCGAGCTGGCGCCCCACCGTCGTCAGCCGCCGCTCGCTGCCCTCGAGCGTGAGCGCGCCGATCTCGGTGAGCAGCTGCACGCCGTCGCGTACCGCGCGCACGTCGGGCTTGTCGACGAACGGGAAGTCCTCCACCGCGCCGAGGTCGAGTGAGGCCATCTGCAGGATGACGCTCGCCAGTGAGGTGCGCAGGATCTCCGGCTCGGTGAACTCCGGGCGCGATTCGAAGTCGGCTTGGGAGTACAGCCGGATGCAGATGCCGTCGGCCACCCGCCCAGATCGTCCCGCGCGCTGGTTCGCGCTCGCCTGGGAGATCGCCTCGATCGGCAGGCGCTGCACCTTCGTGCGGTTGGAGTAGCGCGAAATGCGTGCCGTTCCCGGGTCGATGACGTAATGGATCCCCGGCACGGTGAGGGAGGTTTCGGCGACGTTGGTCGCCAGCACCACCCGCCGCGTCGTGTGGGCTTCGAACACCCGGTGCTGCTCGGCCGCCGACAACCGGGCGTACAGCGGGATGACCTCGACGTGGCTCGCCGGCATGCCCCGCCCCTCACCGGGGGCGACGTAGCGCGGCCCGAGATGCTCGGCCAGCGCGACGTGGGCGTCGCGGATCTCCCGCTCGCCCGAAAGGAACACGAGGATGTCGCCGGGGCCTTCGGCCATGAGCTCCTCGACCGCCTGGCAGATCGCGGCCGGCTGGTCGAGGCCCTCGTACGGGCTGGGGGCCGTGAGGCCGGGCTCCGCGCCGGGTGCGTTGACGTCGGGCACCTCGCCCGCGTCGTCGGGTGCGTGGACGGCGGCCGGCTGGCTGTGGGCTCGGCCCTCGCCGTCGGCTCTGCCCTCGGCGTCGGCCCGGGGGGCGTCGGCGACGAGCGGGCGGTACCGGATCTCCACGGGGTAGGTGCGCCCCGACACCTCGACGATGGGCGCGGGCTGGGTCTCGCCGTCAGGGCCGGGCTGGGCGAAGTGGGCGGCGAAGCGCTCGGAGTCGATCGTCGCGGAGGTGATGATGACCTTGAGGTCGGGGCGGCGCGGCAGCAGGTCGGCGAGGTAGCCGAGGATGAAGTCGATGTTGAGGGAGCGCTCGTGGGCCTCGTCGATGATGAGGGTGTCGTAGCGGCGCAGCAGCGGATCCTGCTGGATCTCGGCGAGCAGGATGCCGTCGGTCATGAGCTTGACGAGCGTGGTCGGGCCCACCGCGTCGGTGAAGCGCACCTGGTAGCCCACCGCCCCGCCCATGGCCACGCCGAGCTCGACGGCGATGCGCTCGGCCACGGTGCGCGCGGCGATGCGCCGCGGCTGGGTGTGGCCGATGGTGCCGGTGATGCCGCGGCCCAGCTCGAGGCAGATCTTGGGCAGCTGCGTCGTCTTCCCGGAGCCGGTCTCCCCGGCGACGATGACGACCTGGTTGTCGCGGATCGCCGCGGCGATGTCG
>DATGSB010000160.1:0-5252 GCA_035303045.1 Actinomycetaceae bacterium
GCCGCTCAAGCGCAGGCCGACCACGAAACGGTGATGAGACGGCGGAGATTCCGTACCGTTCGCGCTGCCGGCGGGCGGCACGGAGAGTTCTTTCTCACCGAGGCCGACGGTGCTCTGCTAGAAACGGCGCTGGACGCCATCGCCGGACGCCCCGCCAAGGACGACACGCGAACGCGCGAACAACGCCTCGCCGACGCGCTGGTTACTCTCGCCGGGCGCATGTTGCAACTCGGTGATGACCGCCTGGGGGCACAGGTGCGTCCGCACCTCGCCTTGGTGGTGAACCAGGAGACGTGGACGGCGATGTCGCGCCACCGGGCAGCGTTGGATCAGGCGATTGCAGGCAACACCGCGCTGCCCGCATGGCCGGATGTCGCGCCGGCCGAACTCGAAGATGGTCAGCCCGTAGCGCCCAGCACACTGCTGCAGCTCATGTGCGACTGCGAGATCACTCGGATCGTCATGAGCCCCGAATCGGTACCGATCGACCTCGGCCGCACCAAACGCCTCTATGACAAGAGCCTGCGCCGCGCCGTTACCACCCGCGACCGGCACTGCCAGTGGCCCCATTGCACACTGCGGGCCTCGTGGTGCGAGGTGCATCACATCGTGTGGTTCTCCCGAGGCGGCCGCACCAGTATCGACAATGGCATCACCCTGTGTAGCTTTCACCACCACCGCGTCCACAGCCACCACGTGCGCATCACGCGGACCACCGGCGGGTTTGCCTTTCACTCTCGCCACGGTGAGCACATCGGCACCACTACTCGCGACAGCGTCGCGGCGAGCGGCAGCTCGGTTCCATGGGAGCCGGGCCCTCACGTCGTGTTCGGCTCGCCGGACACGCACACGCCCAGCCCTTCACGACCATCAGCGTGTGGCATGGCCGCGCTCGCGACTCGACGAATCTCCCGCAATGTGAACGAGCCAACCGAGGCTGCGCCGCGAGCCGCCGAGTCGACCGATTCGGGCTGGTCCGCCAGCTTGCCGGCTCACCGGATGCCCGGGTCACGCGGCGCAACTCGGTTGGTGTGGTCGATGCTACGGAACCGAGGGCGTCCAAGACCTCGCTCGCCGGTGCGTCATCGATACACACGCTGCGTTTCGCTGCAGGTGGCGTTGGCGTTGGCGTCGCGGCGAGATCACCGACGCCGCTGCAGATCCGCCGCCGACATCAACGTCGCGGCCCGCAGCCCGCCCGACTCGCGACTCGAAGGCTGTGCGCGCGGAGGTGCGGCCACGCCGGCGACACCGGGTCTCGACGCGCCGGCGAGCGAGTGCCGCCGCCGAAGGAAAACAGTCCGCAAGCGAGAGCCACCGCCAAACGAAAACAGTCCGCGAGCGAGAGCCGCCGCAGAGCGAAAACAAGTCTGCGAGTGAGTGACGTAGGCGGGCGATAACCGTTAACGAGGGCTGGCCACAGCCGTGCGGTCGGCGGGGTCGACGGCGGACACGCTGCCCCGGCCCGCGACTGCGATCGTCGCTTGGCCGAGCACGCGGGTGGCGTCGTACACGACGACCGATTGCCCCGGAGCAAGCCCACGCAGAGGCTCGTCGAGGATGACCTCAAGCTTGTCGAGATCGGGGTTTCCCTCGGGCGCCGGTGAACCTTCGGGAACGTCGCCGTTGGTTACGCGGCGCACCCGGGCCGGAACCCGGGCGCCGTGGGCGCGGACCTGGACGGCGGCGTGGAGCCACTCCGTAGCCGGCACGTCGGCGGCCAGCCACACGGTTTGCGTCGCCGCGAGTTCGGTGACGGACAGCAGTTCGCTCGGCCCGACGACGACCTGGTTGGCCCGAGGGTCGACTTCCAGTACGTATCGCGGGCGCCCGTCGGGGGCCGGACGCGTGAGGCCAAGGCCCTTGCGCTGACCCACCGTGAATGCATAGGCGCCCTCGTGCTCTCCAACGACGTTGCCGTCGGCGTCGACGACCTCGCCGGGGCGCGCGCCGAGACGCGAGCGCAGAAAGCCCTGGGTATCGCCGTCGGCCACGAAGCAGATGTCGTAGGAGTCCGGCTTCTCCGAAACGCTCAGGCCGCGTGCTGCGGCCTCGGCGCGGACCTCGTCCTTACTCGCCATGTCGCCCAACGGGAAGAGGGAGCGTGCCAGGCGCTCGGGCCCCATGACGGCGAGCACGTAGGACTGGTCCTTGGCCTCGTCAAGAGACCGGTGCAGCTCGAGACGACCCCCGGGCCCGTCGACGATGCGGGCGTAGTGACCCGTGGCGACGGCGTCGAAGCCCAGCGCCAAGCCCCGGTCGAGAAGGGCGGAGAACTTGATGTGCTCGTTGCATCGCACGCACGGGTTGGGGGTGCGCCCCGCCTCGTATTCGGAGAGGAAGTCTGCGACGACGGTCTCCTCGAATTCTTCGGAGAGGTCCCACACGTAGTACGGAATGCCGAGCACATCAGCCGCGCGGCGGGCGTCGGATGCGTCTTCGATCGAACAACACCCGCGGGAACCGGTGCGGTGCTGGGCGCGCGAACGGCTCAGCGCCATGTGCACGCCTACGACGTCGTGGCCGGCATCCACCGCGCGAGCGGCGGCGACGGCCGAATCCACGCCGCCGGACAGCGCTGCCAATACCTTCACCCGTGCCACCCCTTTCGCGTGGTCCTTTTGTCCCTTGTGCCCTACCGGACCGAGCGTCCTTCCGACACCACCCGACCCTGAGTTGCCGAACTCATGGTTGAGCCTGCGTTGCCGAACTCGTGGTCGAGCCCCTGCCATTCTGCAATGGATCGCCACGGCGCGCGGTGGGTGATACGCCACAGCGCCGGGGTGCTGGTAACTGCAGGTTGCTGGTAACTATCGGCTGACTACCGGCCGGGCGCTGCCTATCGCCCGGCCGCGACGGTCGCGGCGCGGGAGCGTTCGACGACGCCCGGTAGCGCCGCTAGCACCGCGTCGATGTCCTCACGGCGCGTCGTCCAGCCCATGCTGAAGCGCACCGCCGAGCGCGCGGCGCGCTCGTCCTGCCCCATGGCGATCAACACGTGGGAAGGCTCCTGGACCCCCGCCTGACATGCGGATCCCGACGACGCGCAGATACCGGCCGAGTCCAGGCCAAACAGCAACGCATCGGCGTCGCAGCCGTCGAATGTGAAATGCGCGATGTGGGGCAGCCGCTCACCGAGGGCCGTGGCAGGGCCGGGAGCAGCAAGACCGGGGATCGTAGGGCCCGTCAAGTGTGCGCCCGGGATCGTGGCCAATACGTGCCGGATCAGCTCGTCGCGCCACTGCGCGAGCCTGCGGGCCTCCTCGGCCTGACTGGCGGCCGCCTCCGTCAGCGCCGCTGCCAGCGCGCGAATTCCCGGCAGCGGCACCGTGCCGGAGCGAATCCCGCGTTCCTGCCCGCCGCCAGAGTCCGTCGGCCGCAGCTCGACCTCCCGGCGCACGACCAAAGCGCCGATGCCGATCGGGGCGCCGATCTTGTGCCCCGTGATCGTCATCGCGTCCAGGCCGGACGCGCGGAAGTTGACGGGCACGTGCCCCACCGCCTGGACGGCGTCGCTGTGCACCCAGGCGCCGTACTCGTGGGCCAAGCCGACGATGTCGGCCATCGGTTGCACGACGCCCGTCTCATTGTTGGCCCACATCACGGAGACCGCACCAATGTCTCCCGCCGCCAACGCGGTCTCGAGGGCGCCAAGGTCAAGGACGCCCGCAGATGAGACCGGCAGCAACTGGGCCCCGTGGGACTTGCCCGGGTTGAGCACCGCGGGATGCTCGATCGCACTCACTAGCAACCCCTTGCCCGCCCGGGCCCGAGCCATGCCGGCCACCGCAAGGTTGTTGGCTTCGGTGCCACCCGACGTGAAGATGACCTCCGCGGGCTCGGCCCCCAGCGCGGCGGCCACCTCCTCCCGCGCCTCTTCCACCAGGCGGCGAGCCCTGCGCCCCGCGGCATGGAGGGAGGAGGGATTACCCGGCTGCGCCACCGCCTCCGCGTAGGCCGCCGCGGCGGCCGGACGGACCTTGGTTGTGGCCGCATGGTCGAGGTAAGTGCCAATCTCAGTAGCGTCATTCATCGTCACGCAACGAGTCTAGAACGCCTCGCACAGCGTGGCCGGGCGGCGCCGTCAGGTGGGTAACTGTGGCGGGGCGGGCGCCGTCAGGTGGGTAACTACCGTGGCGCGCTCGCCGTACCCGGGCGGTCAAGGATCGGGGCGCCCTCGCCGTACCCGGGCGGTCAAGGGTCGGGGCGCCCACCGAATTGCGGATTGATGCTCCGCCGACCGCGTGCGTAAACTCAAGGGTCCCGCCGCCGTGCTACCGCCTCGGGTTGAGCGGGTGAGCCGACTTTCTCCCCACCGAAGGACAAACCACGTGCGTCGACATGCGCTTTCCGCGGCCACCGCCGCCCTCGCCGCCATGGTCCTGCTCGCCGGCTGCGGATCCCCCGCCGACGACCCGAGCGACACAACCACGGATCAGCAGAACGAGCAGCCCGCGACCGGCAACGAGGACGACGCCGCCGCCCTGGCCGCCGTCTCACTGTCCGGTGAGGCCGGCGAGGCGCCCGAGGTCGACTTCGAGGCCCCGCTCGTCGTCAGCGCACCAACCTCACGCCTCGTCTCCGAGGGGAACGGCGAGGAGGTCGGCGCAGAGGACAACGTCACCCTGCATCTCGTCGTCTTCAACGGCGCCGACGGCACCGAGGTCTCCTCGACGTACGGGAACGGCCCGGACGCCCTCTTCCTCGGGGATCCGACCATCTATCCCGAAATCGTCGACGTCCTCGTCGGCGGGGGCGTCGGCAGCCGCAGCCTCTTTGCGATACCCGCCGAGGGCGGCGGCAGCACGCTCATGGCCTTCGAGGTCATGGGCTCCTCCCAGCCGCTGGAACGCGCCGAGGGCACCCCGGTGGAGCCCGCCGACGGCCTTCCCGCCATCACTCTGGATGACGCCGGCGAGCCGAGCATGACACCCGTCGACGGCGACGCTCCCACGGAGCTTGTGGTCCAGCCGCTCATCGAGGGCGACGGTGAGGAGGTGGCCGCCGGCCAGACCGTCATCGTGAACTACAGCGGCTGGCTGTGGGACGGCGAAGCCTTCGACTCCTCCTGGCAGCGAGGAGCCCCCTTCACCTTCCCCGTCGGCCAGGGCCGAGTCATCGAAGGCTGGGACACCGGGCTGCAGGGCCAGCCCGTCGGTAGCCAGTTGCTGCTCGTCATCCCGCCCGACCTGGGCTACGGCGACGAGGACACCGCCAGCATCCCGGGCGGGTCGACCCTGGTCTTCGTCGTG
>DATGSB010000161.1:0-2135 GCA_035303045.1 Actinomycetaceae bacterium
CCCGCTGCTCACCGAGGGCCGTGACGTCGTCGGCGTCGCCCAGACTGGCACCGGCAAGACGGCGGCGTTCGGCTTGCCGCTGCTTGGCGAGATCGATGCCAAGCAGCGTGCGGTGCAGGCACTCGTGCTCGCTCCAACCCGGGAACTTGCCATTCAGGTGAGCGACGCGATCACCTCCTTCGCCCAGTTCATGCCCGGCGTCTCGGTGCTCCCGATTTACGGCGGCGCGAGCTTTACCACTCAGCTGCGCGGGCTTCGCGACGGCGCACAGGTGGTCGTGGGCACCCCCGGGCGCGTCATCGATCTCCTGCAGCGCGGCAAGCTCGACCTTTCCGCGGTGTCCTTCCTCGTTCTCGACGAGGCCGACGAGATGCTGCGGATGGGCTTCGCCGAAGACGTCGAGGAGATCGTCGGCTTCGTTCCGCAGGATCGCCGCACTGCCCTGTTTTCGGCCACCATGCCCCCGGCCATTCGCCGGGTCGCCGACACCCACCTCACCGATCCGGTTCGAGTGTCCGTCACCCGCGCGGCCTCCACTGTCGACAGCGTCGAACAGGGGTACGCCGTCGTCCCGTTCCGCCACAAGGTCGGCGCCCTGGCACGCGTGCTGGCAGTAAGCGAGGCGGAAGCCGCCATCGTTTTCGTGCGCACCAAGGCGACCGCGGAAGAGGTGGCGATCGGGCTGACCGAGCGTGGCATTCCAGCCGCGGGGATCTCCGGTGACGTGGCGCAACGTGACCGTGAGCGGCTCATCGACCGCCTGCGCTCGGGGTCCCTCAACGTGCTGGTGGCGACTGACGTCGCTGCGCGCGGTCTGGACGTCGATCGCATCGGGCTCGTCGTCAACTTTGACGTGCCGCGCGAGGCCGAGAGCTATGTCCACCGAATCGGGCGAACGGGCCGAGCGGGCCGCTCGGGCCAGGCCCTGACCTTCCTGACGCCGCGTGAGCGGGGTCGCCTGCGGCACATCGAGCAGGTGACGGGCACGAAGCTCGTGGAGACGACGATTCCGTCTCCCGCGGATGTTTCGCGCCACCGCGCCGAGCAGATTCTTGCGACGACCGCGCCGCGAGCGGAACGCGGTCGGTTGGAGCTGTACCGGGAGCTTGTCGGCTCGCTCATCACCGAAGGACGTGACCCGGCGGAGCTCGCAGCCACGCTGTTGGCTTTAGCTGTTGGCGACGACGGACCAGCGCCGCGAGACGCCGAACCGCGCCGGCGCCGGGAGGAGAAGTACGACGCTTCGGGCGACTTCATCGAGGCGTCCTTCGAAGCCGGCCGAGACGACAGCGGCGGACCCCGCCGCGGCGGAGCCGGCCGACGCCCCTCGGGTGGCGGCCAGAAGTACCGCGTTGAGGTCGGGCACCGAGACGGCGTCCAAGCCGGTGCCATCGTTGGCGCCATCACGGGCGAGGGCGGCTTGCGAGGATCCGATTTGGGGAAGATCGACATCTTCCCCAGCTTCTCCCTCGTCGAGATCCGCCCGGAACTCAACACAGAAACCCAGCGCCGCATCGGAGCCGCCCGCGTGGCCGGCCGTGCACTGCGCATCCGGCCCGACACCGGCCCGCGCGGCCGCGGGCCGAAACGGTAGGTGTAGTTCCCCGCCTGGAGTTCCCCGCGAGGGCAACTAGGCCCGAGTCGACGCGACGCTGGCCACCGACGCGAGGCCGCGCGGCGCGAGAACTGCGCGGCGCGAGAACTGCGCTAGAAGGGCGGTTCGTCAGGGAACGGGTCGGGCCGGTCATCTTCGCTGGCTTTGACGCCGAGTGGGGAGAGTCGCTGGACGATGCCCTCGGCGTCACGCAGGTAGCGGTGGCCGGCGGGGGTGATCCATTCGTAGCCCGCGTCCTCGCGGTGTCGCAGCTGGAAGGCGCCCATGGTCTTGGTTGCGTGGTCGGTGGCGCACAGAGCCGTGAGGTTGGTGGCGGCGGTAGGCCCACCTTGGTTCCAGGGAACCGTGTGGTCGAGGTCGCAGTTTCGGGCCGAGGTGGAGCAGCCCGGGCGTACGCAGGTGCGGTCACGCTCCCGCACGAACGTGGCCAGCTCGGCTGGTGGCCGGTAACGGCGCCGACCCACATCCAACACCGCACCCGATTCCGGGTCGACCAGCAGACGCTGCCACGTCCCACCCA